>CALGOY010000180.1 GCA_937960725.1 uncultured Bacillota bacterium | reverse complement strand
TCTTCCTAAAATTTTAACAGTTTCATTTTATTGTGTAAATAGATAAAATCACTATCATTTGTACAAAATAATTATTATGTATGTTTTTATTTTCCATTTTATATAATCAATTCAAATTAAAAATAAAAATAAGTTTATTAAGCATAGTATATATATTTAATATCAATACATTAATACATCTATTACATTATTTTTATACTCCGTTAACTGATCAACTATCTTATAGCAAATATAATAAAGACTTTTTAATAAATAAATAAAATTAACACTATTAATATCCAGTTAACCTTGACACGGTATGATTCTAGTAATATAATGAGAATAAATAATAATATTATTAATAATTAATATATATATTAATTGATTGCACTTGTTGCCTTTTCACAATAAACGCATTTTTTTATAATAAGCATATTAAAATAAGGATACTAAGGGGGAAAAGCTATGGGAGCTAAAATCACTGTCAATGCTGATCTGGGGAAACACCGAATTAACAGAAATATCTATGGTCATTTCTCGGAACATCTAGGCCGGTGCATCTATGGAGGAATATGGGTAGGAGAGGACTCTTCAATCCCCAATACCGACGGTATTAGAAATAGCGTTATTGAAGCTTTGCGCAACATTAAGATTCCGGTTCTCCGCTGGCCTGGAGGGTGTTTTGCTGACGAATACCACTGGAAAGATGGCGTAGGCCCTAGAGAAAAACGAAAAAAGATGATTAACACCCACTGGGGCGGAGTTGTTGAAAACAATCACTTCGGTACCCATGAGTTTATGCGATTGTGTGAGCTGCTAGAGTGTGAGCCATATATTTGTGGTAACGTGGGAAGCGGTACCGTCCAGGAGATGCAAGAGTGGATAGAGTATATAACCTTCGATGGAGAGTCTCCAATGGCCAACTGGCGTAGGGAAAATGGCAGAGATGAGCCCTGGAAACTCAAATATTTTGGAGTAGGAAATGAAAATTGGGGCTGCGGCGGAAATATGCGGGCAGAATATTATGCCGATGTTTATAGACGTTACCAGACTTACATACGAAATTTCGGAGAGAACAAAATTTTCAAAATAGCCTGTGGTCCTAACTCCGACGACTATCACTGGACAGAAGTACTGATGAGAGAAGCCAGCCGATTCATGGACGGATTAAGCCTGCACTACTATACCGTTCCTGGACCTAGCTGGCAGAATAAAGGTTCCGCTACTGATTTTACAGAAGACGAATGGTTTATAACTATGAAGAAGACCCTGTATATGGAAGAGCTAATCACTCGACATTCCACAATCATGGATAAGTATGATCCAGATAAGAGGGTAGCTCTAATCGTCGATGAATGGGGAACTTGGTATGATGTAGAACCAGGAACTAATCCAGGCTTCCTATATCAGCAGAATACATTGAGAGATGCCTTAGTAGCTGGAATTAATCTCAACATATTCAATAACCACTGCGATAGAGTCAGAATGGCCAACATCGCACAAACGGTTAACGTCCTACAAGCCGTAATACTTACTGAGGGAGATAAGACAATTCTAACCCCAACTTACCACGTATTTGAGATGTATAAAGTACACCAGGATGCTACGCTATTGCCTGTAGATGTAGATTGTCCGGATTATAAGTCAGGAGAAGATGCAATACCGCAGATTAGCGTATCAGCTTCTAAAGACGATAACGGAACTATTCATATAACACTATGTAATCTCCACCCCAATGAAGATGTGTCCATAAATTGTGAACTCAGAGGCTGCACTGCTCGCAATGTATCCGGCAGAATTTTGACAGCTGATAAGATCAATGAACACAACACATTCGATGAACCAGAGAGAGTTAAACCCACCAGCTTTAATTCTTACAATATCACCGGTCAGGGACTGGATATAAAAATGCCATCAAAATCTGTAATAGTTCTATCTATCGAATAATAATAGCACTAATACTAAAAAAGGACTGTTGTTATATGAATAGCAAAAGTCAAGATAAATTATGTAAGGGTTGTTCAGCCTCAGTTTGGGTAGCGATTGATGAAACCTATGAAAAATTAAAGCAAACGCTTATAGATGAAGCTCAAGCGGTTTCGAAAGAAGTGTACCAAAAAAGGCTAGAAATATGTAAAAGCTGCTCTTCATTGGAATACGGCACTACTTGCCAGCATTGTGGATGTCTGGTTCACGCCAGAGCCCTGGGAAAGGATTCCTACTGTCCTTTCCCAGGACAGCGGAAATGGTAAATCCTAAGACAAAAAAATTATGCCACCGCGATCCTTGCTAAGGATCTGGTGGCGTTTTTTACCATTTATAGCATATACCTATTGCTTTCGGTCCTAAATGGGAGCCAATTACAGGACCTACCTCATCTATAGAAACAGATGCGTTCGGATATTTCTCTTGTAATATTTGTTTAAGCTCCTCTGCTTCCTCCATATTCAATATATGACAAATGCTTATCCTCTTAACGTTATCAGGAATGCTAGATATCATGCTTTTAATAGCTTTTTTCTTTCCCCTGACTTTTTCTATTGGAATTAGCTTACCTTCACTAAGGCCAATAACAGGCTTGATGTTGAGCATGGTGCCGACAAAGGCCTGGGCTCCTGTTAAGCGACCACCTTTTCTTAGATAATCTAAATTGTCTACTGTCAGCCGAATCCCCGCTTTTTCTTTTTCTTTCTCAATAGCATCAACAATTTCATGGCGGGACTTTCCTTCTTGCGCTAACTCCCAGGCTATCTCTACCAAAAATCGAAGGTTAGATACGCTGGTTTCTGAGTCCACTATACTGATTTTATCAGTTGACAGCATAGAAGCCGCCATGCATGCATTATTATAGGTGCCGCTAAGTTTTGAGGATATCAGTATAGCAATAACTTCTTTTCCTTCGCTTATCGCCTCCTCAAAAACTCTGACAAATGCATCTGTTGAAGGCTGAGATGTTGTAGGAAACTCCTGAGACGTCTTTAACTTCTCAAAAAATTGCTCAAACTCCCCAGGAAATCCTTCGCTAGCCGCTTCTCCGCAAAAATTTACAGAAAGAGGAATAATCTTAATGTTGCGCTTTTCTGCCTCTTCCCTTGGGAAATATGCTGTACTATCCGTAACAATTTGAATATTATTCATAATCTATCTCCTTCAACTTATTTCTTTAAAATCGTTCAAAATTCTTACCTATATTATATTCCTCATTTATTTATGAATACCTCAATAAAAGCAAAAATATACAAGCCCTGGGATCTAGAGCCGAAATTTTCAAAAACTCACCGATTCATATCTCTAAATTGGCCAGGGGTAACTCCCTCGTATTTCTTAAAAACTCTAATCAGCGCATTGCTGTTGGAATATCCGACTTTGTTTGCTGTTTGTTCAAGATTGAGATTTTGCTCCAATAACAATTTTTTCGCCTGTTTTAGCCTTATCTTATTAATATAATCTTGGATGCCTTCACCCATCTGATCTTTAAACATTTTAGAAATATAGGGTCCTGTCAACCCGATTTGGCCAGCTATATAGGTTATGCTCAGATTAGGACCTGCATAGCTGTTTTTTATAATTGATATAATTTGCTCAATTATTTTCTGATTGCGATCTTTCTTGCTAGATTCAATGTGATCACAAACCCTTTTTAGAATATCCATCATATTGTATTTCATTTCATCTACTGTATTGGAATCCAATAGCCTAGCTATAGGATTTAGTTCTTCAATGAAAGAAACGCTATCGGGTGAATTTATATCATTTAACGCTTTTATCATAGTGTTCATTAAATCAAAAAGCAAACATTTCGTCATTTCGATGGAGGGCATCCCATCAGAAAAGTGGCCTTCGAATACATCGTTTATAATGCTTTTTGCGGTTTTAAAATTTCCTAATTTTATAGAATTAATCAACTGCTGCTCTATTTTCAGTGGATAATCATAGCGGTTGCTCGGATTTTCTATCTCGTTGTAGCGTATTATTCGCCCACTGCCCATTACCATCCTGTATTCCATAGCTTCCTGTGCTTCTTGATAGGACTTCGGAATCCCAACAATAGTTTCATGAATACCTCCAACTGAAATAGTTACTTGGATATAAAAATTATCCCTAATAACCGATTGGATTTGGGCAGCCATCTGTGTCAACTCTTCTTCAATCTTTTCCCCATCCTGTTCATCCACATTAACTAAACAGGCCATCATATCATCAACTTCTGTAACTAGTCCAAGGTATTTCTTTCCAATCAATTGAATCCCATACATAGAAAGAGCCTCATCAATGGGAACAATTTGATCCGATGTCCCCAGCTTATTATTTTCAAATTCGTTATAATCTACACTTAGAAGATTGCTATCCCATCCAGTAGTAGCTACAACTTGGTTTTTTTCATCTAGTATCCAAAAAATTCCCTGTTTCAATTCTTCAATGCTCGATATTCCATCTAAAATAGTATCATGATCTAATAATATAAGCATGGTTGCTTGAATTTTATTATTAATTCCATAAGGTAGTGACTGAATATAGGCAATAGCTGGAACTTCATATTCCGTTCCTTTCCAAATATTCATAGTAGTAAATGAGTGCATCCACTGTTGTTTAGATAATTCCTTAAATTGTTCAGCATTGATTTTTTCACTACTTCTCAATATACCCTGCAATTAATCCATATCATAGGATGTACTAGAGCTTACAACCATATCGCTACCATGCAGATAAACATATAGCTCATCGATATAGCCATTAGCCACTTTATATATAAAAAGATCTTTTTGTACCTGCGCAATATTAAAACGCTCGCGGGCGCCCACAGGTTTAGTATTATAAAAAAGAGGCTTCAATTTGGGGTTCCATGCAACTTGAAGACTTAACCGCTCTACATCGGCCATCTTCTTATCTATAATCCCCTGAATCTGCCTTAGCATGATGACATTATTATTGTTAATTTCCCTCTCCACTATTTTAGTTGATTCCCTATAAACAAAACCGCTGATAATGATAGGTATTAAAAGTATCGATATATAGGAAATTAACCATGAGATTAGTATGCTTCTATTTTTTACAAATTTATAGTTCTTTATATATTTCCGTAGGGTCATTTTTTGCCTCCATAAACTTTTCATCCCATAAATCCTATTTTATATAATTTGTCATATCTGCGATTATATCACATTTATTATTGAATGACAATTACTACTCTACTTTTCTAATATAAACAACAATACCCTAGACTACTACATATATAGCCTAGGGTAATTCATTCGACATTAATCTGCTTAAATTTATAAAGCTTCCAAATCGCTTTTATCCCTTTATAGCTCCGATCATAACTCCTTTTACAAAATATTTCTGAAGGAATGGATATATGAACAATATCGGCAGGGTAGCAACTACGATAGTAGCATACTTTACTGTCTCCGCAACCGGTTCCTGATCCATACCGCCAATACCCGTCATCAGTAACTATAAATAGTGTATTAAGATAACCTTTAGGAATCATAGGGTTCTTAAAAACTAAACCATAAGATCCTGTTTCAAATCCCAATGGCTTTAACAGCAACCCACGATGCTGCACTAATACGGACGGAGTACTTACCGATGCAAAAACTACATATAACAAAGGATAAAGTGTTACTACCATTAGTAATATCATGAATATTATGTTAAAAGCATCAAATATCCTCTCTCCAGTGCTTCTTCTAATAACCATTCTCTTTCCCCCTGCCACAAACTTATTTCAGTTGCCTTGCGACTAAACCAGTTAGCCAGTATAATTAAAACAAAATTAACTATTGAATTAAATAATCCAACAGCCGCACTATAGCTATAGTTAGCCTGCGAGAGTCCTTTCCGATAAACAAAAGTAGATATGACATCTGCTGTTTCATAAATATTAGAATTATACAGAAGGATGATCTTCTCATGCCCTACATTCATCATAGCTCCGATCCGCATAATAAGCAAGATTACAATTGTAGGGAGAATCCCAGGTAAAGTAATATGCAGGGTTTGCTTCCATCTATTTGCCCCATCAATTACAGCAGCTTCATAAAGTTCCTGGTCGATGCTAGATAAAGCAGCTAAATAAATTATAGAATCCCAACCTACATTCTGCCAAATACCAGAGATTATATAAATTGGCCTAAATAATCCCGGCTCTAATAGCATAGTCTTCCGTTCTCCGCCAAACCATTCAACGATATCGTTAATTATTCCATCCCGCGCAGTAAAATCATGAATCATACCGCATATAACTACCAGTGATATAAAGTGAGGTAGATAACTTACAGTTTGAACTGTCTTCTTAAATCTTTCATGCCTTAATTCATTTAAAAGCAAAGCAAGAATTATAGGAGCTGGAAATGAAAAAATAAGGTTCAAGACATTAATAAGCACGGTATTCCTTAGCAATCTTCCAAAATAATAGCTGCTAAAGAAATCTTTGAACCACTGAAAACCGACCCAGGAGCTTCCCAATATTCCCCTACCCGGACTAAAATTTTTAAAGGCAATAATTACGCCATACATTGGCCCATAGTGAAAAATTATATAATAGGCTAATACAGGCAATGCCATTAAATAAATAAGCTTATTTTTCTTGAAATCTTTAACGAGCATAGAGCCATAGCTATTTTTTTAACAGCCCTTGTTGCATTCACTTTGCTTTCTGCCCTTGCCACAATTATATTCCTCCTTGCCCTTTGCTAAATCTTAAAATGTTGTATTTGGATAGCTTCTTCGATATTCATTTTCTTGATTTGCTCTACATAGTCATCGAATTTATCAAGAGACTCCTGACCCATTACAAATTTTAAGAACATCTCATCTACATAGGTGCTTACTTCACTCATAATTGAAGCAAATCTTTCACTTTCTTCAGGAGTAGGAGTAATAGGAGGCATCTTTAGCAAGTTCTGATGCTTACCCCATGTTTCAAGCGCAGCTACCTGCTCTGGAAGTTGCAAGTATTGCTCTTGATATCTTCTATCCTGAACAAATGGTCCACTGAAAGTAGATCTTACATACTGTGATAGTGCGTGAACCATGGATAATCCTTCAGGGTTGTTTGTCATGTCTTCTGTGTAAGTTGGATATCCATCAATCATTTCATAGCTTTCGCCTTCGATACCGAAGTTGTAGAGCATATGTCCTTCTTCGCTATATCCATAGTCTAGCCATTTTGCTGCAACTTCTACATTCTCGCACTGAGTTGTAATTGCAACTGAACCTGCACCGATGTATGGGTTATCCTTCTGACCAGTAATTGGAGTTTCACCTTTATTTAGCGTTGGCCATGGTGCTCCTACAAGTTCAAAGTCAGGATTTTGTTCCCTTACCATAGGAGTATATCTACCCATTCCAGATCCAGAATATCCTATGAAAGCTGCTGCCTGATCTCCGGTTACTTTAGCATGTACGCTTTTCCATTTCTTGATACAGAGGAGTATCTCCATAGTTAGTAGCTGTTTGACTGACGTTTCCATTTAACGCTGACCAATAGGTCAAGGTAACAGGCTCATCTGTAATTTTACCGCCTGCAGTATCTTCACTGCTTTCTTCTGTATTCTGATCTGTATTATCTGATTGTTGTTCTTCAGAGGTTTTATCATTAGCCTGTTGATCTGCTTTTTCTCCGCACCCTGCAAATAACCCTATAATCAAAGCCATGGTTATAAGCAGAGTTACTATTCTGTGAAGCTTCTTATTCATGTAATTAAATTCCTCCCTTTATATTTTTAATAAGGACTTTGCTTTTGGGCGCGCCCCTTTACAACTAGCATTATATATTCGCTATACTCCCCTGTAAATATCAAATCCTTTAAAAACGCTATCAAAACTTGGAATCGCGTATATCTAATCCTTCGAAAAACTGTTCAAAACTTAGAATGAAGGCAGTTTTAGCTAGGAATATACCAATCATCATTTCATAGAATCTATTAACAAAAATAAGAAAATCCCCTTTAATCTTTATTCTAAAGGGTATTTTAGCAAATACAAAAAATATATTTAATTTGCTTCACAATTAGCCAGAACTAGTT
>CALGOY010000179.1 GCA_937960725.1 uncultured Bacillota bacterium | reverse complement strand
TATTCAGCAATTTGATAGCCTGGTTGATGGAGAATTGTAAAGAGCAAGTCCTATTTTTATTTATTGGCTTTGTAGCAGGGGGGATTCCCGCTTTTTTTAGGAAGGCTAATAGCCAGGGATTTAAGGCGAGATTACTGATATTTTTTATTTTAGGATTAATTATAATTCTACTGCCGGCGCAGCTTGAGCTGATTGCTACTGGCAGCCAGCAGCAGAAACTGGATTTTACTATGGCGCTGTTGAGCGGTTTTATATTAGCTTTGGGTACAATTGTGCCTGGGATGAGCTCCTCGTTTATATTAATTTATCTAGGCACCTATGAAGCTATTATAAGAGCTATATCTACCATCGATATAATGCATTTGTTTCCCGTCGGGATAGGATTTTTATTGGGAGCTTTGCTGATAATAAAAATAGTCGCTTATTTATTTAAGCACTTTCAAGCTCAGGCATATTATACAGTACTTGGTTTGTTGATTGGCTCTATTGTATTAATAGTTCCGCCGTTTAGCTTAGATATGAAGTTGCTGATAAATATCTTAATATTTGCTCTAGGAAGTGCATTGGCCTATTTTTTAGAGAAGAGCGTGTAAAAAATATGACATGGACCGCTTAAAGCGGTCCTTTAACATTATAGTTTGTGTACTCTAAAGTTGCTTACCAGTACAGGCCAGTTTTGAGGCGCTTCTAGATTTAATTCCCAATAGCTGACTCCTCTAAGTCCATATTCTTTAACCGTATTGTATTTAGCCTGGAAGCTTCTTGCATCTTCAAACCATACTTCGTGCTGGGTGCCCGTTTCATCATAGTATCTAAAATAAGGAGATTGATAGAGTTCATTATATTGTATTTGTGCTCCATATCTAATGGCACGACGCAAAGCTTCTTGAAGGGTAATCGTAGCAGCACGGGTTCCAGGAGTAAAGGGCAGTCTCCAATCACGGCCGTATAGAGGTATCCCCATTAGTATTTTAGATCGGGGGATGGCAGTTACTGCATAGTCTAATACCCGCCTTACTTCATTGATAGGGGCAATAGCCCAGGGGGGACCGCCGGACCAACCCCATTCATATGTCATCAATACTACAAAATCTGCCAGTTCTCCATGAACGGGATAGTCATGGGCTTCATATAACAGGCCTGGTTGATCAGCCCTAACTTTTGGTGCCAGTGCCGTCGATATGGAATAGTTGTTGGCATGCATAACATTGGCGGCTCTAGCTAGAAACTGGTTATACAGCTGGCGATCTTCTGGATATACATATTCAAAATCAATATTTAGCCCTTCGAAGCCTTTTTCATCCATTATATTTATAATATTCGATAGCAGTCGTTCCTGTACAGCAGAACTTGAAAGGACTGCGTGGGCTAAATCAGAGCTAAATCCCGATTCTGTAAAATTGGTTATGGTCATAAGGGGTGTAATTCCCATCGGCCTAGCTATCTCTAACACGGATTCATCATCTAATGTAGTAAGGCCTCCATCAGGCTGTATGCTGTAGCTGAACATGCTGAGATAGGTAAGGAATTCACCGGTGTATCTAATGATTTGCTCACCAGCAGTACCGATTCTTGTTAAGTAGCCATTCACCTCGATAGTGGGTCTAGGAATTCGGATAAGTTGTCCTGGATATATGAGGGAAGGATTTTGAATTTGATTTTCTCGGATTAGATCCTGCAAAGAAACTCCATATCGGTTTGCAATAAGCCACAAACTTTCGCCGGGACGGACTATATGGATATTGTCTTGAGTGGGAATTACCAGGGACTGACCGACTACCAGTACGTTTGGATCTGCTAGCTGGTTGGCTCGTACAATTTCATTGATACTAACTCCATAAAGGTTGGATATTCTCCATAATGTTTCGCCTCTTTGAACCACGTGTATAATCATGCTTTAAACACCTCAGATTAAATTATTTATACTACTATCATATTTTCGCTGAGTCTTTTTGTTGACAGAAATATGCTGATTTTTCCAATATAATTTGAGAATTTTTAGTTAAATTGGCAATGCTGTATTGACATTATGAACAATGTTCATTAAAATAGATGTTATAGAATAAATTCCAATTCTAATATAAGGAAGTTGTTGGATGCCCAAGCTGATAAAAAACTTGCAAGCAAGGATATTGGAAGTTGCGGAAAGGCTATTTTCAGAGCATGGATATAACGATGTTGATATGAGGGCGATTTCCAGTGAGTTAGGAATTGCAGTAGGCACCTTATATAATTATTTTCCCGATAAAAGATCTTTGTTTATAGAAGTATTTAATCAAAGCTGGAGAAAAATTTTTCTAAAGCTGGATCAGATAATAGAGTCAGATAACAGCAGCCATGAAAAACTTTTTTTATTTACGGACAAGGTATATGAGGGGCTCATTGAAAGAAAAGGGATGGGGATTGATTTACTAGTAGATTCTTTGCACGAAGTTCCGTCCTGTATTGCAGAGAGAGACATCGAAGATGGGGCAAAAAGTCTAGAGGGTATAGGTAAGGCATTAAAAGAAAAAGCAAAAATTCTGATAGAACAAATTGCCAATGATCAGTCAACAGAGTTAGATGAATATACCTTGGACAATTTAGCGGATGCTTTACTGTTGCTTGTATGGGGATCAGTTGTAAGACAATGCCAGTGTAGGAAAAAGCATATTGATTTTATATGCGATATGATTGAATCCTATATAGCGAAAAAAGTTTCGTAAATATAAAATATAAAAAATATTAATATAAGGGGTGAATGGTATGCTATTTGGTTTATCAGTTGAAAAAGTTCAAAAATGGGGAGAAAAGGGGAAATACAAAAAATTAATGTCAGTACTCTCAAAATCTAAGGTAAAGAAAGATATTTATTTAGCCGCAATAAGAGCCTGTGCAAAGTGTGAAAAACTGGACCGAGATGCGGTAAATCTACTTATCACTATTATGAGAAATCCAGATAAAGATATTAAGCTTACTACAATTGAAACATTAGGAGAAATTGGAGATCCCCTTGCAACAGAGCATCTTCGAAAGCTAGCAAAAGACGAAGATCCAGAAATTAAAGCAGAAGCCGAAAAGGCTTTGAAAAAGATCGCTGGCTAATTGCACGTTATATACACTACACGCTATCTATACCAGCTGTAATTAAAGCTTAAAACTTATTGCTATTATAATTATATATTTTTATGCACTTTTATATATGATGCTATCATATTTGGACTAATATAAAAAACCACTTTGAAGTACTTCAGAGTGGTTTTTTATATTTTAATGCCAGGGAAGACTATAAATTGATTAATGCAGGAGATAGGAGGCAGGGAATTGAAAAAATTCTCGGAAATTTCGATAATATATGAAGATAACCATCTTTTAGTTGTGGAAAAGCCAGTAAACATCCCATCGCAGCCGGATTGTTCAAGGGATAAAGATCTTTTGACTTTGCTGAAAGAGTATATAAAAATAAAGTACAACAAGCCCGGTAATGTTTATCTAGGGTTGGTCCATAGATTAGATAGGCCAGTAGGAGGAGTTATGGTTTTTGCAAAAACGTCTAAGGCTGCTTCTCGCCTGTCAGAGCAGATACGCAATGGCAATTTTAAAAAGACTTATCTGGCTGTAGTCCATGGCAAATTAGATGAAACATCTGGAACCTTGGAACATTATTTGCTTAAAAATACCAGGACTAATATAGTGAGCATAGTGGATAAAGATACCCATGGAGCTAAAAAGGCAATTTTGGATTATAGATGGATTGGTTATTCAGATAGTCTTTCTTTAGTAAAAATTCAGCTTCACACGGGACGGCCTCATCAAATTAGGGTCCAGCTTTCTGGGATAGGCAATCCCATTTACGGAGACCAGAAATACGGAGCATCGGTTAATAAAAAGGGCCAGCAGATTGCATTATGGTCTAATGAAGTAATGTTTTTGCATCCAACATTGAAGGAAAAAGTAGTTTTTACTTCCAATCCTCCTAATGTAGAGCCTTGGAGTAAATTTCAAGCACTTGACGAATAGTTCCCCTTCGGCGTCATCGCCATCAGGGCGAAAATGCTTCCGGGAGAAGG
>CALGOY010000178.1 GCA_937960725.1 uncultured Bacillota bacterium | reverse complement strand
AAGCAAGAACGAATACCGGTATTAAATAAGGAATATTTAGAAAATGTAAGTATAGAATTAATTACGAATATGAATTGGGATGCATTCTGCTCGCTACTTATTGAGAAATGCAATGGAAGAGTAGAGTTTAGTGAAGCAGAAGAAATATATTATCCTTGGAATACTAGGGAGAGTTTTGCTTGATAGGTTTGCAGGACTATCGTTTGTAGAACTTGTAAACCTACAATGAAAATAGTATACTATACTCATATTACGTAGCTTACTAGGGGGTAGAAGGGTGAAGTGGGAAACAGTTTTCAGATTGATTTTGGCCATGATTGTAGGTGGCTTAATAGGCTTTGAGCGGGAAATTGGGAATAGACCCGCCGGCTTTAGGACCCATACATTAGTCTGTGTTGGCTCTACATTGGTTATGCTGACTTCCCAATTTATATTTGAAGAGTACTCTGGGATTGTGAATTTAGATCCTGCCCGGTTAGGGGCCCAAGTTATCAGTGGTATCGGCTTTTTAGGAGCGGGTACAATTTTAAAGTTAGGCCCTCGGGTGAGAGGGCTGACTACTGCAGCTAGCCTCTGGGTAGTGGCATGCCTAGGTTTAGCCATTGGTGCAGGATACTATTGGGGCGCTATTACAGCGACTATTTTAGTCTATATTACTTTGATTCTACTAAAAAAGGTTGAAAGGATTTTTTTGCGGGATATTAGCGCTCTGGAAATTGATCTTCAACTGCGCAACAAACCAGGCCAAATTGCAAAAGTCACTGATGTTATGGGCAGGCTAAATATACAGATCAGGGATATTCGTATATTCCATAACGAGGATGAAGACGAAGATATATGGATGAAGATTAAATTTTATGTAAGATTGCCAGCGGGCATGAATAGGGATATTCTTTTAGCTGAATTAAAGCAAATAGATGGTGTTATAATTGAATCGGAGGAAGGATGAGTTAAAAGTGATGTTGAAAGATTTATTGGCCCATACTCCTGTATACGAAATAATAGGGCCGCGAAGAATTGATATTAAAGGAATTGCTTTAGAACCATCAGATGTTAAAGAAGATTATCTTTATATCTATTCTCCAGATAATATAACGGGTTCGTATGAGGAAGCAATAGATGAGGCCATTAAAAGAGGAGCTACAGCAATTTGTATTGGAAAAGAAGATGAAGCCCTCCCAAGGCCGGTTACTTATATAAGAACCTATAATTATGTAAGATTTTTATCAGCTGTATCTAGAAATTTTTTCCATAACCCATCCCAGAATATGCAATTAGTGGGAATTACAGGTTCCCATGGAAAAACTACAGTCGGTTGGATGATTAAATCCATTATGAATGTAGCCGGTATACCCTGCGTTATGGTTGGAACTACATTTGGACAAATACGAGATCAGTCTCTTATATCATACCAGGGGCCAATGAATCCTTTGGATATGAATTCTTTACTGTATAATGCGGTAAAAGAAAAAGTTCACTGGGGAATTATTGAATGCACATACACGGGAATAGTAAAGGAAAAGTTTAGACATATTTGGTTCGATAGCATTGTATATACTGATTTATATACATATTTTAAGAATCGCAAAGCAGACTATCATTATTTTGAGATTAGGAAGACACTAATTGATCATCTAAAAATTATCGATAGTCCTGTTATTGTAAATACAGATGATTTCTATGCTTCGGAAATAGAGCATAGCAATTTGGTAAGATATGGATTGTATGGGGATTGCGATGTAACGGCAAGAAATATAGAACTTTTCTCGGATGGCAGCAAGTTTTTATTAGTTACTGAGGGAGGTAGCCATCCTATTGAGCTTAAGGTTCCCGGTATTCACAATGTTTACAATGCACTGGCAGCTGCTGCTTGGGGGATTGCTCAAAAATTAGATCTGGAAAGCATTATAAAAGGTATAGAAAGCTTTAAGGGAATACCTAATATGGAGGCAGAAACCCCAGCTGTGGGGAAAATCGCTATCGATTATGTCGAGCCAACAGGAATATCTGATTTAGAGGAAATATATAAATCTGTATGGGATGTTGCTAAAGATAAGATTGCTACCATTTTATGTATAGATGACAGCTTCGATGAAAAGACTTTTAGGGCAATTAAGCCTGTACTTACAGAAAATAGCGGATTGTGTACAATTACCTGTGATTATTCATCTACTCCTGAAAAAATGAAGAAGCTTGTCCCAGGCTACTTAGAAGAGCTGAAAGATATAAGAGCAGAGTACGATCTCGATCATTATAAAGCGATTCAAAAGCTAATTGATAGATTGAAAGATGGGGGACATATCTTCATAGTTTCAGGAAAGCGATATAAAGTATCTTAAAAGGAGTGGTTTAATGGATGCTAAAGAGTTTTTGGCCAAGCTCATCGAAACGCCAGGGATATCCGGATATGAATATCAGGTTTCTCAGGAAATAGCCAACGCATTCAAGCCATATTGCGATGAGGTTATGGTGGATGATTTCTACAATGTATACGGTAAGAAAATTGGAGGGGCAACCGATAGAAAGCCTAAAATTATGCTCGCTGCCCACATGGATGAGATTGGTTTAATGGTGAAGAAGATTGAAAAAGGTGGATTTATAAAGTTTACAAATATAGGAGGAGTAGATCCAAGAATTCTTCCAGCTCAAGAAGTCTGGGTTCACGGTAAGGAGACTTTATTTGGGGTTATTGGAGCAAAACCCCCCCACCTGCAAACCCAGGCAGAAACGGATAAAGCAATCCCTATGGACGACATGGCAATAGATGTAGGTCTTCCGGAGGAGGAAGTGAGGAAGCTAGTTAATGTAGGAGATTTAATTACATTTAAAAGTCCGCTAATATCCATGCAGGGAGATATTGTAAATGGTAAATCTATTGATGATAGGGCTGGAGTAGTATTGCTTTATCAGACAATGCAGGAATTAGACAGATTGAAGTTTGATGCTGAAGTCTATTTTGTTGCCACGGTTCAGGAAGAAGTAGGTACCCGCGGAGCTATTATAAGTACATATAGAGTTAATCCTGATATAGGCATTGCTATCGACGTAACCCATGCCAATACACCAGATGCTCCTAGGGAGGAAACCTTTCCCATTGACAAAGGCCCTACAATAGCGGTAGGTCCTAATTTGCATCCCAAATTAACTAAAAAGTTGATGGATGTAGCTAAGGAGAACAATATAGAATTCCACACAGAGGTAGAGCCAGGACCTACGGGAACAGATGCCCGTTCTATGCAAATCTCCCGGGCAGGAGTGCCCACGGTGCTCATAGGACTTCCACTCCGCTATATGCATACAACCGTGGAGTCATTGAGTATGAGTACCATAAAGAAATCGGCTAAACTACTAGCCTTGTTTATTGCCTCTATGGAGGAGGGGTGGGAACAATGGTTGAGTTATTAAAGAAGCTGTGCGAGGCTCCCGGGGTATCTGGCGATGAAGGCAAAGTTCGGGATTTGCTCAAAGAATACGTTTCTCCCCATGTGGATGAAGTAAAGGTTGATAGAATTGGAAATCTAATCGCATATAAAAAGGGCAAGAGCTCCAGAAGAAAAGTTATGTTAGCTGCCCATATGGATGAGGTTGGGTTTATCATAAACAATATTAGCGATGATGGCATGCTTAAATTTAGGCCAGTAGGGGGTATAGATCCTCGGATCCTTCCCTCTAAGCGGGTTAAAATAGGCCCTGATGGGATTCCTGGAATTTTGGGTATAAAAGCTATACACCTGCAGGAACCGGGCGAGAGGAAAAACTCAGTAAAAATAAAACAAATGTACATAGATAGTGGAGTTCAAAATAAAGAACAA
>CALGOY010000177.1 GCA_937960725.1 uncultured Bacillota bacterium | reverse complement strand
TTGATTTTTGCCGTTTTTCATCTATGATTTTTGAAGAATGGATTGCAAGCCAGAAGGCAGCAGATATTATCTTGGCAGGGCATACCACTCCTTCAATAGCAAAAACTTTGGCTGAACATTGCGGCGTTGAATGTAGAAAATGGCCTGATACTATAGAGGAATTAAATAAGCTAAAGATTGATAATAAATGGGTTAGGTGGGAAGACTTTTCCATGGCTTTTGGAAAAGTGCTGCCAGATTACGACGCTGTGTTTCAATCTTTAATATTCTTACAGGGATTATGCAGGCGGGATTTGGATTTAGAGGGCTGGATAAAGTGTTTGGAGAGTGTAGCTGATGTAGGCTGTATGGTGGAAAAATTTATAGCAATAAGCGATGAGCTGTGGAATAAAAAGAAAAGTGGCCTGCTGGCTGGTTCAATTCCCCTGCCCTTCGCTAAAAGCATTGATTTTATTGAAGAAGATGTAGATACCGTTAAGCTGTATTTATCTGATGCTAGTTGGATAATATTAAGATATATAAAGCTTGATAATACATTAAGGATTGTGGTGGAAAGCGCTACGGAGCAGGATGCCGCTTCTATTATATCGGATTTAGTGGACTGGGTCAGACAAAATATATAAATGGGCTATTAATTTTTAGATGAAAGAAGGAATTTTTTGCGTTATGGCGAATACATTTTAGCGAATGGGAATAATAATGAGAAATTAATTTGCTGGAGGGGAAGATTGATGGCTTACAAAAAGTGTCCACATTGCAGCTTAAACTACATCAAAGATACGGAATTGCTATGCAAAATATGTGCAGATGAAGTAGGTAAAGCCATTAGAAATAATGAAGAAAACGAAGAGGATTATGATATCTGTCCCGAATGTGGTGAGAATATTATAAGCTCAGATATGGAAATGTGCTATCAGTGTATGATAGAGCATATGAAGGATGAGGTTGATGAAGAGAGCCTCAAGCAGGATGAGTGGGAGGACTTCCTTCCCAAAGACGAAGATGAAGAGCTATTCGATGATGAGGAGGAAGATGATTTGGCAGAGTTAGAAGAAATAGAGATCGACGAGGAATTTGAGGACCTATATGGGGATCAGGGATACGATGACTTTGAAGATGATAATTAATGATAAAAGATAGTAATAAAAAATTGTATATTTTATGTAAACATGGAAATTCTAATAATAACAAAAACATCCTTGCAAAAAAATTTATTGCTCCTTTTGTATTGCCAAACGCTTTTACCGTATGGTATCAGCGTTTTTTTTATCTATAATATTTAGGCAAGCTTCAGGGAATACTAACTCCATAAAAAAGAAAAGAAGGTGTAGAAATGATCGATACTGAAGCTTTAGGAAGGGTTAAGCAGGCCCTTGAGGCTAATTTAGGAGAGAGGGTAAGGCTTAAAGCGAACAGAGGCCGTAAGCGTAGCTATATTAAGGAAGGAATTATCCACGATATATATCCTAGCATTTTTACCATAAAGGTTAACATCGACGAGCGAACCGTTCAAACTTTAGCGTATACATATTCCGATGTGCTTACATCTAATGTGGAATTAGTAGTTTGTAAAAATAATCAAAGAATTTAACATATTTTTCGATAGCCAATTATATCTATTAGTATGGGACATTTATTATTAAATTCCCGAGAGGAGGAATAATATTGGCTATCGAATTTGATAGAGAAGTTGTGAAGCTGGATCAAGTGGTTGGCGAAGAACTGTCGCAGTATTTGATGGAAGGAGAGCTTAATGTTCCCGATGACAAGCCGGATATTGCCAGAATCTTGGACATAAGCGGAACGGTATATGCTACAGGTAAAGAAGTAATTCAGGACAAAGTAATGGTAGAGGGCGTTGTTCGCTACAATATGCTTTATATTGCTGAGGGGGATACTCCGACCGTTACCAGTGTAGAAACGGAGGAAGGCTTTACCCACTATATTGAAATGGACGGGGTAAAGCCCAGGATGATGGCTGCAATAGAGCTGGATATAGAACATATAGACTATGAAGTAGTAAATCGGAGAAAAATCAGCCTGAAGACCGTTTTGAATTTAAGCTGCCAAGTGACCCAATCCCTTCAGCTGGAAGCGGTGAAGGATTTTGAGGAAGGGGTCAATGTCCAGACTCTTAGGGAAAAAATTAAGCTGGCAGTATCCGGGGGAGAGGGAGTAGGTCAGACCATTTTAAGAGATGATTTTGAAATCGCTGATGATATGCCCTCTGTGGTAGAAGTGCTTAGGAAGAATGCGTGGGCCAGGATTACCGAGGCTAAAGCAGCGGACAACAAGGTCATTGTCCACGGGGAAATCGATATGCAGATTGTATATTCCTCTGGAGAAGAGCAGGAACCCATTCAAGTGCTCGAGGAAAATGTTCCCTTTAGCCATTTTGTTGAGATTCCCGGCGCATATCAGGGAATGGAGAGTAAGGCTGATGTTATCATTCAGGAATTTGATGTGTCTATTAGGCCGGATATAAACCAGGAAAACCGGATATTGGCTGTTGAAATGATGATCTCCCTAGATGCAAGAGTTTATGAGGTAAATGATTATGAGATAGTCATAGATGCCTATAGCCCGGGCAAGCTATTAGATCTTAAGAAAAAAGCTATACACATACAAAGGGTAGTGGATGAGCATCAGGTTCAAACTACCGTAAGAGAAAGCTTGACCCTGCCCGATAATATTCCTACGGCTTCAAATATTCTTTATGTGGAAGCTAAGCCTGTAATAACGGATTATGCAATTGAGGGAGAACAGGTGATAATTGAGGGAATTCTGCCTATTAGCATGTTATATCAGGCGGAAGACCAGGGGGTTTGGATAGCAGGCTTCAAATCAGAGCTCCCATTTTCTCAGACCGTAGATGTAGCAGGAATAAAGGAGGATATGGATTGCGACTGCAAGTTGGCGCTTGTGCATGTAGCCCATACCCTGCTAGCCCCTGATGAAGTAGAGGTTAAGGTAACTGTAGCTGCCAAAGTATCTGTATCGGAAGTTTTCGAAAAAGAGCTGCTGCTGGGAGTAGAAGAAGTAGAAGGCGATGTTGATGAGCAGTCAGGAATTTTTATATATTTTGTACAGCCAGGGGATAGCCTGTGGTCTGTGGCTAAAAGGTACAACGCTACCATCGATAGCCTGTTGAAGTACAACGATATTGAGAATCAAGACATGTTAGAGCCAGGAAGCAAGTTAATAATTTATAAAAAGCTGGACACGTCTATAGCTTAAGAAATTTATTTTACAGGGCTGCTGCCTGATTATTTTAGGAGGCAGCTTTTTTTCTGGAAATTATTGTTGATTTAAGGTATAATTACCTTATAAATATAGTAAAAAAGTACTATTTTTGTTACAAAAATATTCAGTAAATGGGTTTTCAGTGGATTAGTATAAACAGAGCAGATGCATTAAACTTACTACAACAATATAGATTGGAGAATGGTATGGAAAAAAAAGTAATTTTAAAGGCTCGGGCTAAGATTAATTGGACTTTAGATGTGGGGCAAAAACGGCCCGATGGATATCATGAAATTGAAACAATAATGCAATCTATTAATCTATGGGATACAGTGGTTTTACAAGAAGCAGAGAAGGGAATTAGCCTAGAGTCTAACGTGCGAAATATCCCGTTAGATAGCCGAAATATTGCTTGGAAGGCAGCGGAGATGGTAAAGGAAAAATTTGATATCGATAGAGGAATTAGAATCAGCATTAGGAAAAACATTCCTGTATCTGCCGGGCTGGCTGGAGGTAGCGCTAATGCAGCTGCTGTCCTGGTAGGACTACACTATGTGTGGAATTTAGGAATGTCTAAAGAGGAAATGGTAGACTTAGGCAAGGCTTTAGGTGCAGATGTTCCTTTTTGTTTACAAGGGGGTAGTGCTTTAGCCAAGGGCATTGGGGAAAAACTAACCCCTATTAAGATTGGCCGCCCAATATGGCTGCTTGTAGTTAATCCTCCTATTCGAGTGTCTACCAGGCAGATATTTAAATTGTGGGATGAGCTGCCTGCAGTATCTTTTAGACGACCCGATTCGGCAAAGATGATTAGCGCCCTTTCAAATGGAGATATCAGGGGAGTAGGAAAGGCTATGGTTAATGTTTTGGAGGCAGTTACAACATCCCTATATCCACAAATTTGGGACATAAAAAGGCGATTAATAGACCTGGGCGCATTAAATAGTTTGATGAGCGGCAGTGGTCCGTCGGTCTATGGTGTCTTTGAGGACAAGCTTAAGGCGAAAAAAGCGGCCCAGCTTATGAAAGGATACGGAAGAAGGGTCTTTGTCGTTGATAGCTCAAGGAAAGGAATTGAACTTTTGGGGGAATCCTAAATGGATAAGGTAGATGCGGTGGTATTGGCCGGGGATAGCAAATCTTTTATACAAATTTATGGAAAATGGATGGTGGAATATGTAATAGATGCTCTTAGGTCATCCCCTTGTATCGGAAAAATTTCTATTGTAGGGGCGGCAAAGCGGCTTAAGGAAAGGCTAGGGGAGCAGGTGGATTATTATGTAGAAGAAAGAGGGGATATATTCGATAATCTAGAAGCTGGGTTAAAAGCCCTAGGGGAGACTGGCCATGTTTTGATAGCTACATCTGACATCCCTATGATTAGAGAGGAGATAATAACCGATTTTATTAGAAAGTGTCAGGACCTAGAAGCTGATCTATGCTATCCCATAGTAGAAAAGGGGATTAATGATTCTAAGTATCCCGGCTTCAATAGGACCTATGTGAGGGTGAAAGAGGGTATTTTTACCGGAGGTAATATAATATATATAAATCCGAAAGTTATAAAAAAGTGCACAAGTTTTGCTAGAAAGGTGATCGAGTATAGGAAAAGACCGTGGAAGCTTGGCAGGCTCCTAGGGCTTAGCTTTCTTCTCATGCTGATTATGGGAACTTTGTCAATATCCAGGGTTGAGGAAAGGCTGGAGCAGCTACTGAATATTCGCGCTGTAGCTATTATAAGCCCGTTTCCAGAGCTGGCCAATGATGTGGACAAATCAAGTGATTTGGAAAAGGTATACCAATATTTATTAGATAAGCAAGGGTCTAACAGAGGAGGAGAACGGGGTGTCAAGCTTTGAAGGGGTTTTGAGGCTTTTTGCTGCTGCAATGGCCTTAATATTCGGCATTTTTTTTAGTAATTTAGAGCTTCCTTTATTTTCTAGCATATATTTTTGGGTATGTATGGCATATATAGCTTTTGTCATATTAAAAAAGAATCTCTATTTTTGGGAGTTAGGCTCTCCACTTAATCTATTTGTGGAAGGGGCGGAGCTGGCGTTTATTTTGTATATACACAGCATATCGGCTTCTGAATTAAGCTTATTTTTTTATTTATCTTTTATAGTGCGGATTTCGCTTCTATACTCTCGGAAAATTTCATTTCCTCTCACGCTAGCATCTAGCCTGGCAAGTATAATATTAAATTGGAAAACCGATGATTTTGCAGTAGATTTTAAATCCTTATTTATGGCGCTATATGGAATAGTATTTTACGCAGCTATTTATAGCGGCTTGATGGTGATGCTAAATGTTATCGATAGGCTACAAAGAGACAAGCAGCAGTTGATGGAAGCGCTAGCTATTAAAGATGTTTTGATAAAAGAGTTGGACGAGTCAAGGGAGCAGCTGAGGCTTACTAATGAAGAGCTTTATCATTTAGCCCATACCGACGGGCTGACCGGACTATATAATCATAAGTATTTCCACGACTATCTGGATAATGTGTTCAAACATTTAAAAGAAAGCAATGGGCGTATTTCGCTTATAATAATGGATTTGAACCGGTTTAAACAGTATAATGATACCTACGGCCACTTGGAGGGGGATGCTGTCCTGAGGGACCTGGGGGAGATTATACGGAAATGTGTAGGTGAAAAGGGAATAGCAGCTAGATATGGTGGGGATGAATTTGCTATTATACTTCCGGGACAGGGGGAAATGGAAGCGGCGCAGATGGTCGAGGATATAGAGGAAGCTCTAGAGGATTACAGCTGTAAAAATCCCAGATTTGTCAATATCGGAGCATCTATAGGGTTTGCTTCTAATGGGCCCGGGATATATACTAAAGAGCAACTTATTAAGCAGGCGGATCGGAACATGTATATCCAAAAAAAGGTATAATATATAATAATATATAACTTATATGCGTCTCAGGTTTAAACGGTATTTTTTTGGAGATACTAAAAGTAGATAGCTTTTAAATACTTGGGGGTATTGATTTATGAGACGCAATAAGTTAATGATTTATATCTTTACCATAGGACTTATAGTAGCTCTTGGGCTAAATTCATACATACAGGAAAAAAGAGAGGCTAGGGTGAGTAGGGAATATATCCGCTTGCACGTGATTGCAAACAGCGACTCCCCTGAAGATCAGGAACTTAAGCTTAGGGTGCGGGATTTGATATTAGATAGATTCAAAGACGATTTTAGGCAAATCGATTCAATTGAAGATAGCCGCCAATTCGTCAGGCGGCATATAGCAGAGTTTGAAGCTATAGCTAGGGAAGAGGTAAAGCGGAGCGGAAAAGATTATGAGGTCCGGGCCCAGCTGGGCAATTTCAGCTTTCCTACTAAGAGTTACGGCAATTTGGTATTGCCTGCAGGAGAATATGAGGCATTGCGGATCGTTATAGGTGAGGGCAGCGGTGCCAACTGGTGGTGTGTTATGTTTCCGCCCCTGTGTTTTGTGGATATAACCCATGGGATTGCTAGAGAGCCGGTAGAAGATCCAAGCTTAGATGCAGAAACCACTTATCTTTATGCTGATAGCAGAGGAGAAGAGCTAAGAGTAGAATATAGGTTTAAGATAGCGGAATGGTGGGAGAGATTGCTTTCGTTTCTACATATAGGATGAATAAGTGGCTTTGCCACTTTTTTATTTTTTATTAAAAGGAAATTTTTCTCTTGCATACTCAAAAACAGCTTATCAAAAACTATAACAGAAGCCAGAAAATTTTAATTTAATCACTATAAAGTACGAATTACATACGAAAGGAAGAGGCTGATAATGGCTGGAAAATGGAGGCTTACCGTTATAACTGTATTGCTGACTTTTGCTATTTGTGCTTGGCTGATCTTCGGAAACGGGTTTAGGGATGAAGAGGTAGTTGAAGCAGCTTTATATTGGGGAAGCCGAGGCGGAAAGGTATATGAGGTGCAGCGAAAGTTGAAGCAGTGGGGATATTATGATGGTCCCATCGACGGAGTATATGGGGCACAGACTTTTGAAGCGGTCAAAAAATTTCAGGCTAAAAATGGCCTGACAGTCGATGGGGTAGTAGGCAATCAAACTGCCGCTGCTTTAGGCATTGCGCTGGAGGATAGCGGAAGGCAAGATTATCAACCCTCCCGTGGAGGAGGCGCCAATGAAGGAGATTTATACCTTTTGGCTAAGGCGGTTCATGGAGAGGCAAGGGGAGAGCCGTATATAGGAAAAGTAGCAGTAGCTGCAGTGATATTAAATAGGGTTAAGGACCCTAGATTTCCCAACACCATTGCAGGGGTTATATATCAGCCCGGTGCGTTTACAGCGGTTTCCGATGGTCAAATTAACTTAACCCCGGATGAAGAGTCTTTGAGGGCAGCTAGGGATGCGATGAATGGATGGGATCCAACCTATGGAGCCATATATTATTATAACCCCGAGAAAACTACCAGTGCCTGGATATGGACAAGACCTGTGCACATTGTAATTGGAAAGCATAGGTTTGCAACTTGACGCGGGGAGGAGTTTGGAAATGAGTAGATGGATAATTACGGCGATTCTCTTAGTCGCTTTGATAGCGACGGGAATCTGGGGTTATAATCAATATTTAGAGAATCAAGAGTACAAGATTCGCACGGATAATTTGTATCAGAAGTCTTTCTACGAGCTAGTAGGCCATATAGGAAACATTGAAACCCGCTTATCTAAGATAATGGTTAGCGGAGACCGGGGTCAAAGCCTTGAAATGCTTTCAGATGTCTGGAGGCAGTCCGATGCAGCAGGTATAAGCTTAGGACAGCTGCCTTTAGGGCATTTATCTTTAAACAAGACGTCCAAGTTTTTGAACCAGCTATCTGACTACTGTTATTACTTAACCCGCAAGACCGGGGATGGTAGGACTTTGAGCCTTGATGAGATTGAGAATCTGAGGGAACTGCACAAAAGCTGCGTTCAGTTACATAATGAGCTTATGCAGCTGCAAAATGAGCTTAACACTAAAGCAATTAGCTGGGTTGAGATACAGAAAAAAGGAAATCAAAAGCTTCGAGAGGCTTCTGAAGATATTGTAACAGAGCAGTTTACTAACATAGAGCAAAATACCATCGAATATCCGACTTTAATATACGATGGGCCTTTTTCTGAAACTCTGCTTCAAAAAGAAAAAGTCGAACTGCCAGGAGAGATGATAGACCAGAATAAAGCCATGGAGATTGCAGCAGAGTTTATAGGCAAAGACAGGGTAAAAAATGCGACTCCAGGCCCTGAAGGGAAAGGAAACATTCCTGTATGGGGTGTATACCTGGAAACAAATGATGAAAACGATGGTTCACTTTATGTAACGGTTAGCAAGAAGGGTGGTAAGGTTATATCGGTTGTATCTCAAGGAGGGCCTCAGCAGGCTAAGCTCACTTTGAAGCAGGCTAAGGAGAGGGCCAGAAAGTTTTTAGAGGAGAAGGGCTATCCCAATATGATCCCTACATACGAACAGCAGTATGATGGGATGGCAGTTATTAATTTCGCTTACGAGCAGGATGGGGTAATAATCTATCCAGATTTGATTAAGGTGAAAATTTCCCTTGAGGATGGAGATATATTCGGCTTCGAAGCTATGAACTATGTAGTGGCCCACAAGGACCGTAAATTAGAAGAACCTTCCCTTTCCATGGAGGAAGCTCGCAAGCTGGTCAGTCCTAATCTTAAGGTTAATTCAGAGAGGCTGGCTTTGATTCCCGGGGATGGTGGAGGAGAAATTCTATGCTATGAATTTAAAGGAGAATACGGAGGAGATACGTTTATAGTGTATATAAATGCAAAAACTGGTAAAGAAGAGAATATACTGAAAATAATAAATACAGATAACGGCTCATTAGTACTATAATGCAGCTAAGCCAATATGTTTCTGACATAATAGCTTTAAAGAGGGGGAATTCTATAGATAGTAGCACAAGACTAAAATTATAGTCTGCTACTAGAGGAGGTATAGGGATGGCTAGAAACCGAGGCATTATGTCAGAACAACTTAAGTATGAGATTGCTAAGGAGCTTGGGGTATACGACACCGTGGTAAGGGAAGGCTGGGGAAGTGTATCATCTAGGGATTGTGGAAATATCGTAAAGAAAGCGATTGAAATAGCAGAACGCAGCTTGGTGAATAAACAGCAATAACCAGAATAAACCGGGTAAAGTTTGATTGATAGGTAGAAAAGGCAAGTGGGGAAAGATTTTAGTTTTTCTCCACTTGTCTTTTTGTTTTGTTGAACCGATGGGAAAAAGATTTATATTGATTAATGCAAAATAAAATAGTAGAATATGAACTGAATAAGCATATAGAGTATATGATAGTTGTAGGCCTATTATTTGTAAATAAGGTTGGGAGGGTATAAAATGGAAAATCGCTTAAACGTGGTTATATTGTTCGGAGGGCAGTCTGGGGAACATGAAGTGTCCTTAGAATCTGCTACTTCGGTGATAAGAAATATAGATTTAGAGCGGTATAATCTCTATTTAATCGGGATTACCCACTCAGGCCAGTGGCGGTATTATGACGGTGATGTTTCGAAGATTGTTACTGGGGAATGGGAGAAAGAGTCAAAACCGATCGTGTTTCCCGCTGATCCATCCTATAAAGGATTTTTTTTGGCGGAAAATCCATCTAAGATATATAAGGTAGATGTGGTTTTCCCAGTTATGCATGGCCCCCATGCTGAGGATGGAACTATTCAAGGCCTTTTGGAGCTGGCGAATATTCCCTATGTAGGATGCAATGTGCTAGCTTCATCAACTGCCATGGATAAGGCAATGGCCAAGGTTATATTTGCTGCACATGGATTACCTCAAGGGAATTATTTGGTAGTTTTTAAACATAGTATTAAAGAGGATTTAGATAAAGTGATCGGAGATATAGAACAGAAATTTACATATCCGGTTTTTGTAAAACCTGCTAACATGGGATCCAGCGTAGGTATAAGCAAGGTCCATAATCGGGAGGAGCTTGTGGAAGGGCTTAAAGAAGCTGCTAAATATGACAGAAAGATTGTCGTGGAAGAGTATATAAATGGCAGAGAAATCGAGTGTGCTGTGCTAGGAAATAACGATCCTAAGGCATCGATTCTCGGTGAGATTATACCTTCAAATGAATTTTATGACTATCATGCAAAATACCAGGATGGCGGCAAGTCTAAATTGTTAATCCCAGCACCTATATCCGAAAGCAAAGCTAAGGAGATACAGAGTCTTGCAATTAAAGCATATAAGGCTTTAGATTGTAGTGGTTTAGCGCGGGTTGATTTTTTTGTTCACAAAGAAAATGGCAGGGTATATATCAATGAAGTCAATACTATGCCTGGATTTACTCAGATTAGTATGTATCCTAAGCTTTGGGAAGCAACAGGGATTCCCTACTCAAAATTGATTGACAACCTAATAGAATTGGCACTAGAGAGATTCGAAGAAAAACAGTAGCGGAAGGAGACGTATTTTGATGGACAACAGACCCATAGGAGTTTTTGATTCCGGATTAGGAGGTTTGACTGTAGTAAAAGAAATTATGTCCCTCCTACCGGGAGAAAATATCGTATACTTTGGAGACACAGCTAGAATACCCTACGGAACTCGTTCTAGTGAAACGGTTATAAAATATTCTATTCAATGCATAAGATTTTTGATTAGCCAGGGAATAAAGATGATTGTTATTGCTTGCAATACTGCCAGCTCTACAAGCCTTGAAACTGTGCAGAAAATGTTCGATATTCCAATAATAGGAGTGATAGAGCCGGGGGCTCGGGGGGCGGTAAAGGCTACTAGAAATGGAAGGGTAGGCGTTATCGGTACAGAAGGTACTATCAGGAGCGGAGCCTATGTACGGGCAATTCACTCTAAAAATCCAGATATAAAAATATTTTCAAAGGCTTGTAGTCTTTTTGTTCCCTTGGCAGAAGAGGGGTGGGGGGATACAGAAATTGCATTCTTGACAGCTGAAAAATATTTATGTAGTATGAACGAGGAGAATATAGATACCTTAGTGCTTGGCTGTACCCATTATCCTCTATTGATGAAGCCAATACGTAAAGCTGTGGGAGAAGATGTAAAGCTGGTCAACCCTGCCGAAGAAACAGCCCTGGAAGTAAAGCGGATTTTAGAATTAAACGACATGATAAACAAATCAGGAGGGGAAGCCGAGTATAGTTTTTTTGTTAGTGATTTTGGGCAGAAATTTAAAGAAATTGGCAGCAGATTTCTGGGCAAAAATATAGAGTTAGCACAAAAAGTGGATATAGAGAAGTATTAAACTACAGATAAGCGCAGGAATGGGAGGATAGAGATGCACAAGAAGGTGATCGTTTCGATCAAAGGTAATCAGAAGATGCCCAATGGAGAGGATAACAAAATAGAGATGGTTACAGAGGGACGTCTGTATAAAAAAGGGGATTTCTATTATTTGGAATATGAGGAAACGATACTATCGGGGATGAAGGATACCAAGACATTAATTGCAGTAGAAGATAAAAAAGTGTCCCTTGAGCGAATTGGTTCTTATTCATCTCAATTTATTTTCGAAAAGGGGAAGAGGTTTGTTAATTGTTATAGGACGCCTTTTGGTGAGCTGCAGATGGGCGTTTTCCCCTTAAAAGTAGATTTTAATATGGAAGATACAAAGGGAAAGCTGGATTTAAAATATGAGCTGGACGTTGCGGGAAAATATCTTAGTTTGAATGAGTTATCTCTAACATATTATGAGGATATTAGCAATAAACCAATAGCTGACAATTAAAATGGAAAAATATTAATACACCTGTTTAAATTTATCCCCGTTTTTTTGTGTAAATTTCACTATTTTTTATAAAACAATGATAATTTGCTGTTTTTTGTTGACTACTAGCCAGATAAATATTATATTATTATAGTAGCTCAATTTTATCTAAAAATAATCAAGCATACTCCATATTGCTATTTTTAATGTTTTCAAGTCATCCTGATTTTCTGACTCATTCTGTTTGCTTTGATGTGTTAAACACATTTGATTTACCAAGAACCCTTAGTTCCGCTTGTGTATGAAAATGTGAATGTTGGCAATAATATCTACATGACCAGATGTTGAGCAGATATTTTATGCCATTTTACTGTAACATTTCGTCATTCTCTTCATACGGATGATATGGCGATATATTTGTTATTTATAAAAATAATTGCTGTGTATGATTTAATAATCAATGTTATATATTAATATTGTATAAAGAAAGAGAGGAAAGAGAGTTGGATTTAAACAATCTTAACAACAACACAATTCTAGAATTAAGAAAGTTTGGTAGAGAGATTGGAGTAAAGAGCGTAACACGTTATAGAAAGCAAGAATTAATTGAACGAATTGAGCAAAGATTAAAGGAATTGTCTGAGCAGCAACGCAGCCTTTTAAAAGAAAAAGCGGCACAGGAAGTTCCGTCTGTTCAGGAGGAAAAAGTAGATAAAGAGCCTGCTAAAAAGTCTGTTGAAATGCCTGAGGCAGCTTCTGAAAAATTAAAAGCAGAACAGGATAAGAGTGGGCAGGAAGAAACAGAAAAAGAAGAATATAAGCAATTAGAAATAAAAGCCGATAAGCAGGAGAAAAAAGAGGATAGTCAAAGCATAAAACAGGATGAGGAAGTTAAAAAGCAGGATGATGCGGAAGCTAAGACCGAGGGTCAAGGCCGCAAATCTGATGCAAAGCTGAAG
>CALGOY010000176.1 GCA_937960725.1 uncultured Bacillota bacterium | reverse complement strand
AATGCCCAAAGTTTTACCCGGTTCAATGCTTAGCTTTATATTCTTTAGTACCGGCGGCTGATCCGGTTCATATGAGAAGGTTAGATTCTTAAATTCAATTTTTCCCCTAAGCAACTCCTTTTCACTGCTTTCATCCAGCTGTACTTCATCCTGTACTTCATCCTTAACTTCAGGCTTTTCATTGAACAGCTCTTCTATCCTGTCCATAGATGCCTTTCCTCTTTGAATCATATTAATAATCCTGCCTATGAAGTGTATAGGCCGTACTATGACCCCAATATATCCATTGAACGCAACAAAATCGCCCAATGTTATCTGTCCATTTAATATTAAATTTCCCCCATATACTAAAGCAATCAAATATGATATTGAAGAAAGAAATGAAATGAGCGGAAAGAAAAGTCCCTGAGCTTTTGCAAGTTTCATATTTTTTTGGAAATTTTCTTGGTTTAGCCTATCAAAATTTACTTTTTCATTATCTTCTTGCACAAAAGCTTTTATTACCCGAATCCCCGCTATATTTTCCTGGGCTTTCCGAGTGATATCAGCAAAAGAATCCTGCACTCTTCTAAATCTGCGGTTAATAATAGTACCGAAGCGGACCATAACCCAAATCATAAACGGAAAAGGTATAGATACTAGAAGGGTCAACTTTAAATTGACTGTTCCTATCATAATGATAATGCTGCTTATTGACAAAATAATGGTATCAGCCAGAAGCATTATTCCTCTGGATAAAGTCATGCGTAAAGCTCCTAAATCGTTTGTAGTTAAAGCCATTATATCCCCAGTAGCTTTCTTTTGAAAAAAGCTCATAGAAAGGTCCAATAGATGCTTAAACATTGCATTTCTAGTTTCATAATCAAATAAGTTGCCTGCCCCATTGATCTGCAGCCTTGAAAGATAATGGGATATAAAAGATGCTAGAGAAACTGCCATAATCATAGCTGGATAGATCCACATATTTCTGCTTTCAATGCTCTGTTCCTGGAGCCGGTCCACCACATCGCCTGTAATCTTCGGGACTAAAATTTGGAGTATGTTGATGACTAATAGAAAAAATAAGCCCACTAAATATTTTTTCTTGTGAGCTTTTATAAAATTAAAAACTCTAGAACCTCCAGCCCTATCTTTAGACAAAACTAATCTCCTCCCCTATTATATCTATTTAATTTTATTAATAAAGACATCTGTAATCCTGAGGAAATCCTGAATTTCTTGCTCATCTAAAGAGCTATACATGTTTCGAATAAACTCCTCGTGTTTTTCTATGACCTGCTCCCTAATTTTGACTCCCTCATCCGTTAGCTTAACCCGTATAATCCTCCTGTCCTTATCATCCGGGCACCTTTTAACGATTCCCTGTTTTTCTAAAGAGTCGATGATTTGAGTAATATTGCTGTTCTTTTTGGAAGCTTTCTCACTTATTTCAGACAAGGTAAGGGACTCTCCCGGTTGTATATTTTTCATAACCTTGAACTGATTCCATGCAAAGCCTTGCTCGCAAATATGGCGTTTTGCTTTTTTGATAACCTTTCGGCTTAGTTCCATCAATCTCTTGTGGCATTCCATATATATATTATCCATTCAAGCATCTCCTTTTCACTTATAAATTAATTAATTATTAAAGTTTCATATTTTAATATTTACTAGTTATAAATATTATAGCATGTAATATTGATTTTTCAAGGTTTAATAAGGAATTTTTTGGGGATTATATTGACAGTGTGATATCTTTAATGTAATATAAATGCAAATGCAAACTATTTGCATTTACTTCGAGTAAAAGGAGAGCACTGCATATGAAGCATTCTATTAAAAACTACCTATTATTTATAATTTTATTATTGGTTATCTATATAAGTATAGGCTGCACCCAGTCTACCGACGGAGCTGATGATAAAAAAATAGTGGCTGTATCCATTGTACCCCAGGAAAGCTTTGTAAAAGAAGTAGCTGGAGAACTAGTAGAAGTCATCACCCTTATCCCCCCAGGCAGTAGTCCGGAAACCTACAGCCCTACCCCCAAGGAGCTGCAAAAATTTAGCCAAGCATCCATATACTTTACAATCGGGGTTCCTGCAGAAGAAGCAAATATCCTACCTGCAGTTAAAGATTTATCCCCTGACA
>CALGOY010000175.1 GCA_937960725.1 uncultured Bacillota bacterium | reverse complement strand
TCCGGGATTGGAGAATGTAGAGATTATGAGGCCTGCATACGCCATTGAGTATGATTGTATAGATCCACAGCAGCTTAAACTGTCGCTGGAGAGTAAGGATATAGAAGGATTGTTCTTTGCTGGCCAAATTAATGGAAGCTCTGGATATGAAGAGGCTGCCGGTCAGGGCATTATAGCTGGCATCAATGCGGTTCAATATATAAGGGGCGAAGAACCCGTTATATTGGACAGATCCCAGGCCTATATTGGAGTTTTAATAGATGATCTCGTAACAAAGGGGACTAATGAGCCCTATCGGATGATGACGTCAAGGGCCGAATATAGGCTTCTATTAAGGCAGGATAACGCTGATATTAGGCTTACGGAGATAGGCAGGAAGGTTGGGCTAGTCAGCGATGAAAGATATGATTTCTATATGAGAAAGATGGAAAGGATAAATAAGGAGATAGCAGAGCTAAAGGAATTCGTGCTATCCCCCACCGATGAAGTTATAGAATATCTTAAGAAGAAGGGAACTTCACCAATAAAAAGCGGCGTAACCCTATATGAACTTCTAAAGAGGCCGGAGATAGGCTACGATGACATTATAAATCTAACAGGCCGGGGTAGAGATCTGTTGAGGCAGGAGAAGGAAGAAATTGAAGTATCCATTAAGTACGAAGGGTATATAGAAAAGCAGATGAAGCAAGCAGCCCAATTTAAAAAGATGGAAAGGCGGCTTATACCTGATTGGATAGACTATGACAGGATAAATGGTTTGCGTACAGAAGCCAGACAAAAATTGAAGGCTGCAAGGCCTTCATCAATAGGGCAGGCATCCAGAATATCTGGAGTATCCCCAGCGGATATTTCTGTGCTTATGGTATATATAGAAAAACTGAGAAGAGGAGATAAAAAAAGTGAGTCCTGAAATAGATAAGCTTCGTTCAGCTTTAAAAGAATGGAATATAGATATAGACGATATTAAATTAGAAAAGTTCGACCGCTATATGCAGCTTCTGCTGGAATGGAATAAAAAGATGAATTTAACAGCAATAACCGAGCCTGATCAAATAGTGATTGAGCATTTTATGGACTCTATTTCCCTTTTAAAGCTGGACATAATAGAGAAATGCAAAAACATTATAGATGTAGGTACAGGTGCTGGCTTCCCTGGCTTACCCTTAAAGATAATGGTTCCTGAAATTCAGATAGTTTTGTTAGATTCTTTGAGGAAAAGAACAGAATTTTTACAAAAAGTTGTAGAAGATCTGCAGCTAGAGGGCGTATCAATTATCCATGGCAGGGCAGAGGATATGGGACGAAGGGAAGAGTACAGGGAAAAATTCGATATTGTAGTTTCTAGGGCTGTGGCCCCTTTAAGGATTTTGTTAGAGTACTGCGTGCCTTTTGTGAAGCTAGATGGCTATTTTGTTTCATATAAAGGACCGGCTGCATACAGCGAAATAGAGGAGGCGCAAAATGCCCTTAAAGAGCTAAAAGTGAAAAATTTGCACCTGGAGCAGATCGATATACCCTATTCAGAGAAGCAGCACAATCTAATAATTATACAAAAAGCTTCAAAAACACCTAATAAATATCCTAGATCTCCAGGAAAAGTTAAAAAGTCGCCACTATAATGGCGACTTTTGTATTAAGTCGTTATATAATATATTAAAATGTAGAAAAATTAAGATAATGAAAGCTAAATTAAAATATTAAAAAAATTTGAACAAAAAAGAAGGAATTAGAGGAAATGCGGAGAATAATATAAATAGGATTTGGTCGGAGGTGATCCCATGATTTCAATTAAAAGTTTACAAAATGTCGTTAAGATGAAAAAGGAGAATGAGGAGTTTCAAAAAATTGAGAATATCCCTGTACAAATGATTAAGCCAAATCCATATCAACCTAGAAAAAGTTTTTCCCGGCAGAGTTTAGAAGAGCTAGCGGAATCGATTAAGGAATATGGATTGATTCAACCGATAACGGTGAGGAAGACGGGGGCAAATGGATATGAGCTAATAGCAGGTGAGAGAAGGTTAAGGGCGACTAAGCTGGCCAATCTGGATTATATACCTGCTATTATTGTATCTGCTGACGAGAGGGATTCAGCGGTACTGGCGATGATCGAAAACCTTCAGAGAGAGAATTTACATTATATAGAAGAGGCGGAAGGATATGCCAGTCTTATCGAGGACCATGGCTTTACTCAGGAAGAATTAGCAAGAAAACTAGGAAAAAATCAATCTACAATAGCAAATAAATTGCGTATTTTAAAATTGCCAAAAGAAGTGAAAGAACTGCTCATTAAACACAAACTTACTGAAAGACACGCTAGGGCTTTGCTTAGATTGCCAGATAAAGAAATGCAGTTGAAAGTTATAGATAAGGTAGTAGAAAAAGGTTTAAATGTTAAAGAAACTGAGGATTTAATTAGCAATATAATCGAAAAGATACAGGATGAGAATATGAAGAAGTCAAAGAAGAAAATGATACGAAGTTATAAAGATTTCAGGCTATTTGTAAATACGATTAAAAATGCAGTAGCTATGCTTAAGGACTATGGAGTTACTCCTGCGCTTAAAGAAATAGACAGAGATGATTGCATAGAGATTATAGTAACGATACCTAAAAATTAATCCAGCCTAAATTTTAGTAAAAAAAAGGTCATAGGCTTTCAGGCTATGGCTTTTTTTTTTATTAGGCAAAAGGGCTTTAAAAAAACAGAATATTAAACTATAATAGAATTAAGATAGGGCGAGGGGGTTGTTTGTATGTCTAAGGTAATAGCAATAGCAAATCAAAAGGGCGGAGTAGGGAAAACTACTACAAACGTAAATTTAAGTTCCTGCATGGCACAGAAAGGTAAAAAAGTATTGACAATTGATATAGATCCGCAGGGCAATACAACCAGTGGGTTAGGAATGCAGAAGAATAAAGAAGGAACCCTATCCATATACGATGTATTGATAAATGGCGCTAGTGCTGAAGAAGCAATACAGCAAACTGGAATAGAGAACCTTGATATAATCACCTCCAATATACAGCTGGCAGGAGCAGAAATTGAGTTGGTATCTGTAATGGCTAGGGAATCGGTTTTAAAGGAAGCGTTGAAAAGTGTGAGAAATAAATATGATTATATATTTATAGACTGTCCTCCATCTTTGGGGCTTATTACTATTAACGCACTTACTGCTTCAGATAAGGTCCTTGTACCAATCCAATGTGAATATTATGCTTTGGAAGGTTTAAGTCAATTAATAAATACAATAAACCTGGTAAGACAGCGTCTAAATCCTGGTTTAGAAATAGAAGGCGTTGTACTGACAATGTTTGATGCAAGAACTAATTTATCTATACAGGTAGTAGAAGAGGTTAAAAAACATTTTAAAGAGAAAGTTTATAAAACGATTATACCCAGAAATGTAAGACTAGGTGAGGCCCCAAGCTTTGGAAAGCCTATAAATTTGTATGACCCAAAATGTGTAGGGGCGGTTGCTTATATGGAGCTGGCCCAGGAGATGATCGAAAACGAGAATAGAACGGAGGCTATATAATATGTCAAAAAGGGCATTGGGGAAAGGGTTAGACGCATTATTTGAATCATATCAGCAAGAGATTATCGATATGAATCAAATTAATTTAAAGGATGATGGCCAGGTAAGGGAAATAAAAATCCAGGATATAGATCCAAACATAGATCAACCGAGAAAGGATTTTGATGAGGAGAGCATTGAGGAATTAGTTAAGTCTATAAAAGAGCACGGGATTCTTCAACCAATCTTGCTAAAGCCCAATAGCAATGGCAGATACACAATAATAGCTGGGGAGAGAAGGTGGAGAGCGGCTAGATTGGCTGGTTTAGATAGGATCCCTGCCATAATACGGGATATTGATTATAGTGAAATGCTCATACTAGCCTTGGTGGAAAATTTACAGAGGGAAGACCTAGATCCTATCGAGGAAGCAGAAGGAATAAAGAGGCTGATGGAGGAATGCAATTTAACCCAGGAGCAGCTTGCACAAAAGTTAGGAAAAAGCCGGCCAGCCATAGCAAATGCGTTGAGGCTGCTTTCTTTATCGGACAAGATACAGTCATATCTAAAGGAAAACAAAATAACAACTGGGCACGCAAGGGCTTTGTTAGCAATTGAAGATGAGCAAACCAGGGAGGAGATAGCTCTCCAGATTATTAAAAAAGGTTTAAGCGTAAGGGAAACGGAGAAACTGATAAAACGCCTAAAAGAGGGAGATAAGCCTAAAAAAGAACAAAAGAAGGAAAAGCCAAGCTATTTAATAGATATAGAGGAGAAGTTGGAAGAAACTCTAGGCACTAGAGTGTTAATAACTCAGGGCAAGAGAAAAGGAGTCATAGAAATAGAATACTATAACAACGATGACTTGGAGAGGATAATGGATAGAATACTGCAAGGATAAATGTTTCACGTGAAACATTTTCGGATTTGTTTCACGTGAAACATTTTTTTTATTCAATTAAATAATCCCCCTTAATAAAGAAGTGAATATATTTCCCCTTAAGAAAAACTGAGCAAAAATAGAACCTTCAATATATTTGTAAATTATATCTATTGGAGCTAGGGCAAGTAAAATAGGAACAAAGGCAAATATTACAAATAAGAATAATATTCCCCTTATGGCACCCAATCCGGCTCCCATCAAAGTATCAAATTGTTTCAATACTGGTAAATTTGTTACGTTTTTTGCGATAGAAATAATGATAGAAAATACAATTCTTATTATAAAAAAAACAATTAAAAAGCTGATTAGATTAATAATGATGTTAGCAACTATATAATCAAAATATTGGCCTAGATTCTCCAGACCTTTGATGGCGCCTTTTAATAAATTGGAAGTTAGAATCTTATCAAAGGGATAAGGTAATCCAGACATACTGACTATTTGATTGATTTTTTCTTGGCCCAGGGAGGCGACGGAAACAACCCGCTCATCTATGGGTATATTTGAAGCCCCTTCGGTGTAATAGATTACTTTCTCCAAGAAATCTGGATATCGATTTGTAATGAATTTAGATACAGTAGGATGTAGTATAAGGGCTCCTAGCCACGAACATATATAAGAAATGATATTTAAAAATGAAACGGTAAAGCCATTGTACATGCCTACTAGAGTACTGATACCAATAACTGCAATAATTGCAATGTCGATATAATTCATTGCTATAAATCCTCCTTACTTATAGAATAGATGTGGAGCTGATTGTCCCGGTCTACTAAATAGATATAATCCCTATGGTATTCGCTGTGATAGAGGGAAACTATATCCTCCGGTACATAATACTCCTGTTTGATAGATCCGCTCCTATTCAATACCAATACATTTCTTCCATAGCGTAGACCTATGAAGCCATTTTCAAAGGGCTGCAAGTCATATAGATTCTCTGGAAAGTCCAATTTATTATATGTTCCATCTGAATTTATTTCTAAAACGTTAAAGAATACTCCATCGTTGCTGTCAATAGGCTGCGGAAAATAAAACATAAATCCAGAGTTAGTTTCCAATATAGTACAATTCTTTATTTTTTTGTTTTCTATCGACCATTGAATAGTTCCGTCAATATTATAACATATTATCTCATCGCTACCAACTAAAATTACGTGGTAAGGAATGCGTAGAATTTTAAAAAAAGACTTTTTATCAGCTGAGATAAAGCTAAAAAGAGCAGTTTCTCCATTCTCATTAGTATAATTAAAAACTTTACTGGAAGGAAAGGGGGAATCTAGACTCAATGTAAGTATAGATATACAATTGCTTTCTGAGTCAAAGGCGCTATCCATGTAGTATAGGGATTCAATATCTTTTATATCTGAAATAGCATTTTGTTTTAGATCGTATAGCTTGGGAACAAGTACGCCAGTTGTGTTTTCAACTAATGTATCTTCAATTAAAATAATTAAGTAATTGCCTAATTCTTTAATTCCATGTCCTGATGAATCCTCTAATTCATACAACTTTTCAAAGGGGATACTTGAAGTTCTATAAACCGATTTTCCGTTGATTAGCATAAAATTAGGAGTAGACATATTAATTATGTGCTGGTCGATTGTATCCGCCTGTTCAGGGATAGGAGATGACATCGCTGTACCATTAGGCCTATAAAAACGGGTGGATGAGCCTGAAATGGCAAAGCCCTCTTTGAAAAAATGAATTTTATCCCCTTTATTTAACAAAATTGGTTCGTGGGATATATGGACCATAGTTTCAGCTGTATTGATAGAATAATATTTATATATAACGACAGCTATAGCTATCATAAAAGCAAGAGCTAATAATCTAAAAAGTCCCTTTCCCTTCATTTTTTATCTTCCTTTCACGCCAGCAGATATTTTTTAAGGCTCATATGTAGTAAATTTCGCTGAAAAAAGCCGAAATCCTCCTTTTAATGCCAATAATCCATAATTTACAAGTTTAATTTTTGTATTAGATAAATGAATTTGGAAACAATGTTAACATAACATCTTTAGGAGGACATGGCAAGGTGCTAGCAGCAAAAGAATACAGCATTGACGTCAATGGACGCAATCCGCTATTTAAGTTTAGCCTAGGTTTTGAGAAAATATTTTTAGATGGTTATGATCAGAACAAACATACTGGGATAGCAATTGTATGTATAGGAACTGATCGCTCTACTGGCGATGCCTTAGGGCCGTTGGTAGGATATAAATTAAAAACCCTTTCATATAAAGGGGTTAAGGTTTTTGGAACATTGGAAATGCCCGTCCATGCTAAAAACTTGAATGAAACCATAGACAAGATATGGTCAGAGCTTGAAGCTCCTTACATAATTGCTGTCGACGCATGTTTAGGCAGGCAGGAGAGGGTAGGCTATATAACTGTAGCTCCGGGACCTATCCAGCCGGGAGCTGGAGTTAATAAAAAACTTCCGCAAATAGGGGATATGCATATCAAGGGAATTGTTAACGTTGGTGGATTTATGGAATATTTAATACTGCAAAATACGAGGTTGAATCTGGTAATGAAGATGGCAGATATAATAAGTGCCGGCATTCGCTATGTTATTTGGAATAATTTATCTAAAACAGTGGGCTATATGTCCGAGTCGTAAGGATATGATGAATTTGGTCTACTGTTTTATTTTTAGCGTTTATTAGCAAGGTTTTATAATCATGTTGTTCATTAGAGTTAGATTGTATGGATGAAAATACGTTATTTAATTGCCGGTTAATTGTTGAAAGAGCTTCTACATTATCTTTGCTGTAGTATATATAGGCGTCTACAGGAGCATCGATATGATCGGAAGTAACAACTTCATATCCATAACTTTTAAGCTCTTCCATCAATGAGTATAAATTAGGGTTATTTTCTATGGCAATTTTTTTCATAAAAAAACACCTCCTAGGCTATTAGTCTGCCATGAAGGTGTTTTTATTATACATAATTTGCTTATCTAGCCCTATAATATTGATTTATAGCCATTTCAATAGCTTCTTTTTCTTCATCGGATAATGGATAATCTGATTTTAGTGCCTGAATAGGCTTTGCATATATAGAGGAATTGCTCCTGGTAAATAGCCCTGTCAATACAATGCCGTTATTGTGTTCATCTAAAAGGGCAATTGAAAAACTTTGATTGCTGCCAATTTGTCCAAAAGGATTATAGCGGACTATACCTACTTTTTGAATGCAATTGCTTAATTTTTTTGATAGAAAAGTATAATTCCGATTCACATCCTCCAGCTTGTCCTCTACTTCACGAACTGCATTCAGGTGCTCAACAAGCATTGCCTCTAAATTTTTATTATTCATTCCCCGCATAAGCCTTTTATATCTTTTCATAATTTTCTTAGTCCTTATATAGTTGACAATAACCAGAAGAAAAGATAAAAAGGCCAATAAAAAAGAAGCAGCTAAAATTTCTGTACTATAGTGATGTATGATTCCATTAACGACTTCCATTTAGTACCTCCTGAGAACATAGCTTTGAATTTGTGATCACTTTCAAAGATAGAGGCAGTATTGAAAATTCTATAGGGGTTTGCATTGATATATCGCCATCGGTATTAACAGGAAGCTTTTCATTGCAGTATATCTTAATATTGCGGGCTCTATAAGTTTTCACATAGGGCAGATGGAGATAATTGCCCTTAGCGAATTTAGCAAAAAGTAGAGGTATTTTATATCTAGGCAGGGATGATATCACTATTACGTCTAAATATCCGTCTTTTAAATGTCCGTTAGGGTTTACATTCATGCCGCCCCCATAGTAGCATCCATTGGCAATTGCTAGTAATAAAATTCTGGAATTTATTTTTTCTCCGTCGAGTTCAATTTGTATATCTTTAAATTTGTAGGAAAAAAATTTTAGAAACACGGATATATAGTAAGATAGCTTACCGGGGATAAATTTTTGTATTTTTTTTACATCTTTTACAATTTCAGCATCAAATCCGACGCTGGCTACATTGATAAAACATAAGCCGCCAGCCTTTCCCACATCTATAGGTATGCTTCTGTTTTTTACTATAAAATCTAATGCCTTTTCTATATTTGAGGGAACGCCGATAGAGCGGGCAAAGTCGTTGCCTGTACCAGCAGGTATAACCCCCAAAGCTAAGGAAGAGCCTATTAGGCCATTTGCTACTTCTAAGAGAGTACCATCGCCTCCTACGGCGACAACGGTACTGTAGCCTAGTTTCTCAGCTTCGCGAGACAACTTGGTAGCATGGCCTGCGTATTGGGTTTTCTCTATCGCGTATTTGATATTTAACTTATCGCAATATTTTTTTATTACAGGTATTGCGTTTAGACTAGAGCCTTTTCCAGCAACAGGATTTACGATAAAAAATACATTCATTTGCTATCCCTCAATCTTTCAGAGTAAACAATCTGAAGCTATCTAAATAAACTATACCTAGTTCGTCTTTTTCGCCTATTGGAGCGTATAATTAGGATGATAATAATTATAAGCACAATTGCTCCAAGGGCTATTTCTATAGGTATTTCATATCCTAATATATCAATGCTGTTGATTACTTTCACATTTTTTTCTTCAGCAGAAACTTCTTCCTGCTCCTCTGATGCGGCATCTTGTTCTTCGGGTTCTGGCTCTGGAGGAGCTGGAGTGAGCCGCTTAACCTCATCGTTTAGCCACAATAGAAATACTTCGTTGTTTTTAATGGAATCTTTTATTTCATTTAAATAAGCCAATACTTCTTCATTGTCTTTGCCGATACTTTTTAGCATCATCGCCCTATCATATAGTATCTTATTGCGAATAGTATTTGATAAAGTTTCGCCAAATCCTAAGTTATCCTCGATTTGGTCAAATTCCTCTAAAGCCTTGTCCAATTGGTATAGCTCCTGGTAGCATAGGGCGCGCAAAAATTTCAATTCGGATGAAACAGAGTTAATTTCAGAATCTGGATCAGCAGTTAACAGCTGATTAAGCTGTTGTATAGCATTGTAATAGTTCTTGCTTTTATAAAGCTCTAACACGGTCTTTACTTCGTCATTAGAGGGAAGCTTGTTATTTATATAGTCGACAACGATATTCTCTATTGGCCTGAAATAAATGCTTAAATTAGTGCTAAAGGAGTCTACATCCCTGAAGCTCCAAGTAAGCCTCCCGTCCCTATCATATTCCAAGGGTATGATAGAAGGGTTGGGTTCAAAAACATAAGGAGGATAGAAATCTAGATCAGCGATAATTTTGACATTTTCTATCTTGCCGGCCCAGCCCTCCAATAGCCGCAGAGGGAAATCGACGGTTTTTGTACCATCTAAGTCTGTTTTATTGTCTATAGAAAAATCACATTCTATTACTTGGATTTCTCCAGGTTCTAAAGATATCTCCCACACATACCATTTGTTTATGTTTGTAGGAGTTCCATTATCTTCGCCTTGTAGCGTTTTCCGTTCATAATACTTTACCGATTTACTGCCTATGGCTACAGTTAGATCCTGAATAGTCGTGGCACTGTCGAGAGCGGCAGGGATACCCATAAGAGCTTTGATGGATTCCTGGTCGCTTAGATTTTTTACCACTAGAGATGTATTTATAGAGGTAAAGCCAGTTCTTACCCGTAAAAAAGCTATATAAGATATAAGAGCAACCTCATTATTATCGGATAAATATACGGATTTGCCCTGGGCCTCCAATGGAGCTAGCATGGCATAGCTTTTTATTGGAATTAACAATAATACTAAAATTAAAATCCCTGCCCAAAATTTTTTCATTTTGCCTGTCCCCTTCTATTCTAACAAAATTATCCATAATATATGTATGGGTGTATACATCGATATATAGCTAATAATATATTAATCTAATATATTATTAGTGTAACACATGGCGTAATAAAGAACAAGATGAGGAAATAATTTACTCGCTATAATTTTGATTTTTATAATTATTTGATTTTATAAGTAAGAAAGACAACAAAGCTCCAACTATTCCTAAGATTCCTGCGGTCAAAAATCCCCAGCTTAGACCTACAGTATCGCTTAAAAAGCCCACCATAATAGGGCCTATAGACATTCCAATGCCGTATATTGCCTGGAAAAATCCCATGGCAGTAGCCCTTCTATCTGGCTCTATCGTTTTTATGCTAAGCCCCATTAGAAGCGACATTACTAAACCCCGGCCGAATCCCCCCAGCATTTGGGATAGATACAGTAAATTCAAGCTTTTGATAAAAGGGATTATTATACAGGACAACGAGGTAATTAAAAAGCCAGCCATGAGGCTATTTTTTTCACCAAACCGCTTTGCGAATACAGAACCGCTCATTGCCGAAGCAAAAATTACGGGGAGGGTGGATAGGGTACTGAGTAACCCTAGCTCAAATTCGCTGGCCCCTATTTTTTCAGCTGCAATGGGAGTAAAACCAAATACCGTGGCAAAGGCAAGAAGCTGTATTAAAATACCTAGGCCAGATACAACAAGTAGATTTTTATCTTTTCCTACCGATAATAAGGCAGATATTTTAATCGGGATTTTATCAATTTTTTGTTCAACAATCTTAAAGGAAAGAATAAAAGCCAAAACTCCCACTGCAAAGGCTAAAAAGAAGGGGGATTGAGGGCCTAGATACTGAGCAATAATCCCTCCAAGCAGCATAGCTGCCATCTGTCCTAGGGAATTGAATGAGTTAATATATCCTATGGCCTTGGAGGCTTCATTTTCCGGGAAATAACTCGAAAATAGCACTGTAAAAGTTACCCATGTGGCAGCTGCTACCCCTGACAATCCCCGGAAAATAAGGAGGAATATAGGTTTTTTAAATAGGCCCATAGCTAATGCGCTAATTAAAGAGATTAGGATACCTAAATTGATAAATATTTTCCTTCTATTAATCCGATCCGAAAATATCCCAAGGGGGATTCTTAGAAGCATTTGGGTAAATCCATAGGAGCCCAGGATAAGGCCCACCATTTTATGGCTAGCCCCTAGGGATTCAGCATATGTGGATAGATTTGGAACATAAGTATACATCGAGAACCAATATAGGCTTGTTACTACACAGAAAAGCAGAATTTTGTAATTTGTATTTCTCATATCAATACCTCACATATAAAAAATAATTCAGCTTGTCATTCTATATATAACTCAATTTTATATAATTTAACGCTTTGAGCTGGATTAATAACAATTATCAAAAAGTATATTATTATGTTACTGTTTGTAAGTCAAGTTCTGTAAGATTTTATTTTATAATAAAAATTTTGTAGCTTCTAAAGGAATTAGTTGTTTATCGTAGAATACTAATTTGAGCTTTAGATTTTGGCTTGGCCTTTACTTATTAGAGGAGGGTTTTTAATGAATTTTGAGCAGATAAAAATTTTAGCCCAAAAGGTTAAAGACAATGTAAGTAAAGTTATAGTAGGGAAAGGCGAGGTTATAGATCAGCTACTAATCGCCTTAATAGCTTCAGGAAATGTGCTTTTAGAAGATGTTCCCGGGATGGGTAAGACTATGTTAGCCAAATCGATGGCCCTTTCTCTCAATTGCACTTTTAAGAGAATTCAGTTCACTCCCGACCTGCTTCCCAGCGATCTTACAGGTATTAATTATTACAACCAAAAATCTGGAGAATTTGAGTTTCGCCCCGGACCTATATTTACCAATATCCTTCTGGCAGATGAGATTAACAGGGCTACTCCCCGCACTCAATCCAGTTTGCTGGAGTGTATGGAGGAGAGACAGGTGACGGTAGACGGGGATACCAGAAAGCTCAATAGCCCCTTTATGGTCATTGCTACTCAAAATCCGGTGGAAACCCAGGGGACTTTTCCATTGCCGGAAGCTCAGCTGGATCGCTTTTTATTAAAGGTTAAGATGGGTTATCCCACTACCGCTGAAGGAGTAGAAATTTTAAGAAGATTTAAGGAAGCTAATCCCTTGGTCGATATACAGCCCGTAGTTGATAAAGAGGATATAGTAGCTGCTCAGAAAAGCTATTCAAAGGTCTATGTAAGCGATGATATGCTGGAGTATATAGTAAAAATTGCGGAAAGGACCAGGCAGCACAACGACGTTATACTGGGAGTGAGTCCAAGGGGAAGCCAGGCCCTGCTTAAGACTGCCCAAGTTCATGCGATACTGCAGGGCAGGGATTTTGTTACCCCCGATGATATAAAGGCTATGGCTAAGCCGGTCCTGGCCCACAGAATCGTTATGAAAAATGTAACGGGAGTTAGGGGTAGCAGGGCGGAGGATATCATAGATCAGATTTTAAAAGAGGTTGAAGTACCTGCCGAAGAAAGCTTGGTAAGGGAGAAGAAGTAGCGATGAATCTTCAGTGGATTATTTTTCTAGCTGTCCTTTTCATAATTATTCAAAGCTGGCTATTTAAACGATTAGCTTTTAAAGGATTGCAATATGGTAGGTTTTTCAGCGTTCCAGCAGTCTTTGAAGGGCAAGAAATTGAAATGGTAGAGATCATCGCCAATCGCAAGCTGCTTCCAATACCTTGGCTTAGGGTGGAATCTAAGATAGATGAAAACTTGGAATTTGCCAAGCAATTTAATCTCGATATTAAACACAATCAATTTCATAAAAGCTTTTTTACCCTGATGCCCTATATGAAAATTACAAGGCGGCATAAGGTCCGATGCAAAAAGAGGGGATGTTACTTTCTAAATTCCGTATCATTGACCTGCGGGGATTTGTTTGGCGTACAGGAAGTTTCACGGACCTATAATCTATCGGCCTGCATCCTTGTGTACCCGTCGCTGGTGCCTATAGACGAGATCCCCTTTCCATCCCATAGCTATATGGGAGATGTGGTTGTCAAGCGGTGGATTGTGGAAGATCCATTTATGTACTCGGGGGTTCGGGATTATCAGAGCGGCGACCCTCTAAACTATATAAATTGGAAAGCAACCGCAAGAGCAGGCAAGCTGCAGGTCCATAAGAGGGACTACACTGCAGATCCTAAGCTGATGATATATTTAAACTTAGACATCAGTGAAGATATGTGGGATGCGGTAACGGATCCGGAGCTGATTGAGAAAGGAATATCCTATGCCGCTTCTATTGCCCAATATGCTATTTCCAATGGCATAGATACCGGTTTTGGCTGTAATGGCTATTTAATAGATGAACCCGGAAAGCCGGTTAGGATTCCCCCAAAATCCGGAATAGCCCACCTGACTTATTTATTTGAAGCCATGGCAAAGCTCGTTATCGAGAGGGAGGTTACATTTTATACTTTTTTAGAGGAAGATATACAATCAGGTATAACTGCTACGGACTTTTTATTTATTACCCCTTATATTAGCGAGCGGATAGAGAATCAGATGGCCAGGCTCCGGGATAGGGGAAATGAGGTAGAAATACTATATCTAAAGAGGGAAAAGCATCTAGATGCAGCGGAAAAGCTTTTGGAAGATTCTGCATAGCAGAGGGAGGAGGTGGCAAGGATTGATTGCAAAAGTAAAATTGATTTTTAATAAATGGTGCCAGTCGGTTATAGAGCTTCTCGTATTTTTTCCAGTCCTTTTTTTAATAGGCATATATGCTATACCCGATCATATGCTTTGGCTTTGGTTTGGATTTATTTCCCTGCTATATCTCTTAGGAATAACGGTGGGACATCTGTTTCAGAAAAGGCCTAGGATTATATCTGTATTAGTTGGCGCGGTCATTACCGGATCTGGGGTTTGTTTTTTATTCGATAGAGGATTTCCTCAAGTTGTTTCATGGATATTGGGAACAGCTGCCTTTATCAGGGGAGTTCAACTAAGGGTCCAGCGCTGGGAGGATATATTTCCACTTGCAGGGCTTTGGATTGGATTGATTGAATACTTTATTGGATACTTTTTCTTCACAAGGCTAGATGGGCTTAAGCCATTCAGCCTTGCATTCGGCTGGATTGGGATTATATATATGGTAATAATGCTATTTACACTGAATTTTATCCATTTAAAAAGTGCATCTCTACCGGGAGATAGGGAGCCGGTAATACCTGGTACAATAAAAAAACACAATAGGCTGCTTATTTCTGTCATGCTCATAATTGTCGGAATAATTTCTTTTTTCAACAGCTTAAGGGAAGGCCTGAATCGATTGCTCAGTGGCATTGGCCATATCGTGTGGAAATTTTTAGCTTTCCTATCCGAGCTGTTGGCTCCAACAACTTCCCAGGAACAGCCAGATTTAAAGGGTGGAGACTTTGAAGAACTTCTTCCTCCAGTTAAAGAGAAGTCCCCGTCTATTTTTTGGGATAAAGTTATTGAAATATTAGGTAGCGTAATGGCAATAGTAGCAGGGCTAGCCTTCTTAGGATTGCTTGTATATATAATATATAAGCTATTTAAAAAGCTTGTAGCTTGGCTTTCCTGGTTTTACCAGCTGGGAAAAGAGATGGAATATTATGGAGCATATATAGATGAGAAAGAAAGCCTTATGGATTTAAAGGAGCTTGGTAAAAATTATGTAAACCGCTTCCAGCAATGGCTGGCTGCTCTTATGGAGCGGGAACCGAAATGGGATGAGCTGAAGAGCAACAAGGAGAGAATAAGGTATATATACCGCCATTTTTTGCTTAGCTGTATAGCAGCCGGCTATTCGTTTAAAGAATACCTTTCTCCTGCAGAGATTGGAAGGGAACTTTCTCAAAGGGATCCTGAAAAATCCCGGGATATAGAGGAGCTAACGGTAGCTTATCAGCAGGTTAGGTATGGGGAGAAGGATGTAGCTGATGAAAAAATAGAAAAATTAGCCAATGTATTTTTAAAAGATAATTGATATAGCAGCAAAAATATATAATTAAATTAAAAATATATAATAAAGTATATCTAGGGTATTAAACCTCCTTATTTTGCGAAAAATAAGGGATGGCAATATAGCAATATAAGGAGGTTAATACTGGTGAATATGATAAACGATGGCAATGGAAATATAAATGGAGGAGGCAATATTTTTTTCCCTTGGTTTTTCGGTGGAGTTAGGGAGGATGAGCGGTCTGCTAAAATATTCCATGATATTTACCACGTATATGTGAATGGCGATTATGTGGGAGATAGAATATCGTTGGCCCAGGGGGATGGAGGCTGGCAGGCTATAGATGATTATCTTAAAAGTAGGGGTTTTCAAAATTATGAGATTATGCGAGAAGGAAATAGGGTATATGTAGAGGTGCTGGATGAGGCGCAGATAGACAGTATACGGAATCATTTAAGGGTATATACAGAAATAAGATAAATACAAATAAAATGGTATTTTATTTTATAATACCCGTTAATACAATTTCTACTTCTACATTTACATCTACTTCTAATTCGGGAAAAATAACTTCCCAATGCTTTTCTACCTGCTTCCAGTAAGCAGGTTTTTTTGTTCTAAATATATGTTCAAAGTGAAAAATATCAGCCTCATATTCTTGTTGAACTTTTCGAATGGTTTTTTTGCATAAGTTTTCAATCTCTTTAGCAAACTGTTTTTCTGCTTTTATTAAAAACTCCTTGCGAAGTCTTCCGTGGGTGTGTATGTTGATTTCTTCTGCATAATTGCCTTCAACTTTTATATCGATTCTAAGAGAGGGGTTTTTTCCTTCAGTTATAGGAGTTATTTCAGTTTTAGTCCTAAGTACTTCTAAGGATATAAGTCCATTTTCTCCAGTTTCAGCGGCCATCTCTTCTGAAATTTCAGTCACGATTATCCCTCCTAGAAAGCGATTAACTATGAATTTAAAAGCTTCTACCTCCAGCTCACTCAGCCAGCCCACCATTTTATGCTTCTTAAATACAGCGGCTCCGCTGGTTTTTATTTCATCCTTAGTCGCTTCTACCCTGGGTAGTACGAAATCATATCCTTGGTGTATATAATTGATTACCTGACCTAGATCCACTTCATGGACCATTCTTGAATTCTTTGTAGAATTCATTGGTATGTGGGCTAGATACATAGCTGAAAAATCTTCCGTTCTGGGCTTAACATCCAGGATGCTTTTAGCCTCGCCTGGGCTAACGAATAGCTTGACCCTGCGCCTCATCTCCTGGTCCCGTACAAAAAAGTCTAATACGTCTTCAATACCTTGTCTGGCCACATCTTCCGATATAATGATGACTTGAAGATGTTCGTAGTAAGGAATGAGATTGGTGCGGGATAGTATTTCCCGATTCATACTGATGAAGGAAGAACCTATCTGGGTAATTTCCCATGTACTGGACCCTTCTCCGCCACCGCCGCCACTGCCGGTTCCGGCACTTACCGTCTGAGCTTTTTTTAGTATGGGGATTTGAATAGTCATTGCATACTTGCGATCCCCCGCATGGAGCTCCATTTTTTCAAATTTTTCTTCTTCTTGGGGAGACGCAGCTTCAGAATCGTTTTTTTCCTTTTCCCCGGGATGTGGCGGGTATTTATCGATGGCTATTCCCAGGATATAGGCCCTGGATTCTATATCTATCCTGTCCCAGCAACCGGTCAGGAAAAGCGCTACTAGAAGAACTAACAATATAATAGCACTAGCGCGCTTCATTGCTTTGCCTCCTTTTTCTAGCAATCAGCGTAATCACCACTAGGAGAGGAAAAATAAAAAGCTCATAAAATGAATGGGCGGATTTCAATAATTCAAATATCTCTAAAATTCTATGCCCAAGTTTTACAGACAGGGCTATAGTAATAAGTATCGGTACATGCACAAAGACTAAATATTTTTGATGTTTCTCCTTAACATTGAAAAACGCTACGAAATTTCTAACTGAGGCGAAGAAAAACATCATAATGGATTCAAATGCAATGCCAATCCAGAGAACAGCCGTAATTGATTCAAATCTCTCCAAAAATGCCGTGGGAAATTGGATGGATTTAGACAATGTAAGGGTGGGGTATATTAGGCTGAGAACCCCAGGGGCGCTAAATACCATGATAGTAATGATGGTTAAGGCAACATACAAAACAACTGCAATCCCTATTGCTATTAGATACCATTTAAATCTTCCCTTATCTTTCTGGGTATAGCATAGTATATATCCTATAATGCAGATTCCAGTATATTGCTGATAGCCGGGAATAATAGCCTTTACAACTTGGGCTGTATTTTCAAACAATATGGGCCTAATATGGCTTGGATCAGCTATAATCAGGGATAGTAAAATAAGGATTACAATTATTATTTTACCTAGGGGAAATAGAATATAAGTAACCCCTCCAATTACATATATCCCTTGGTATACTGTATAGGCAGTTACTAGGGTCATTAAAATGACGATAGCATAAATAGGAGTCCTATCAAAGAGAAATACCTTAAGAACCTGGGCAAAAATTCTAAAAGATAAAGCGGTATATAATAACATATACATCAGCCCAGGAATCAATAAGAGCCTCCCTAGGAATTTACCACCTATATGGATCATGATCTGGGGCAGATCTTTATCCGGATACAGCGTAGCTAGATAATATATAATAGTTCCCGATATACCAGCTAAAATTCCGCCCAGAGCAAGGGGGATCCATCCATCCCGGCCGGCTATAGAAACCATATGATTTTGAACCATCAGAATATCTACCCCCATGATGGCGGCAGACGTTAAGGTCATGATTTGGCTAGGGCTTAATCTTTCAGTTTTCATTGAAGTTTCTCCTTATGCCGAGATTCTGTCTTTGGCTATCCTCTGGATTTAAAAATTCAGGCCGTTTTGAATGAAACTGTACAGGTGCCCGTATAATAGTATCCTTCCAATCCTTAAAGCGATAGGGGCTTAGGGACTGCATATATCTAACGCCAAAGCTTTTTAAAGAGCAAAGATAAGTTAAAAGCCACAATAGCCCAACAGATATTCCAAAACTTCCAAAAGTAACTGCCAAAATCATAAACGGAATCCTAATAACCCGGGTAGCTAAGCCAAGGCTGTAGTTGGGTAGGACAAAGGAACTGACCGCAGTAAAGGCGATTATTATTACCATTATGGGGCTGACTATTCCGGCTTCAACAGCTGCTTGACCTATTACGAGGCCCCCGACTATGGATACTGTTTCACCTATGACTTTGGGCAGGCGAATGCTGGCCTCCTGCAACAGTTCCAATACAAATTCCATAATTATAGCCTCCACTATAGCTGGAAAGGGAACCCCCATTCTGGTGGCCGCAATAGAAAGGGCCAGGGTTGTAGGAAGCATTCCAGGATGGAAGGAGGTTGTAGAAATATACAGGGCTGGTAAAATAGAGGAGGTAAAAAAAGCAACATATCTCGATATACGGATTACGGAAGCTATAATCCAGTTCTCAAAATAGTCATCGGAGGCTTGCATAAGGATGGGGAAGGTGACCGGAACTATCAGAGCTTCCGGGGAGCCATCCATTAAAATAGCTACCCTTGTCTAAGATAATGCAGAAACGATCTTATCCGGCCGTTCTGTAGATTGAAACAATGGAAAGATAGAATTAGGTCTGTCCGATATTAGTTCTCCAATCTGCACAGTTGTAACCGGACCATCAATATCAAGGGCTTGTATCCTATTTCTAACCTCGTCTACAATATTCTGGTTTACAATTCCATTGATATATAGTATGGCAACGTCAGATTTTGAGCGGCGTCCCACTTTATGGACTTCAATGGCTAGATTTGGATCCCTTAGTCTCCTACGGATGAGCCCTATATTTTTCTTAAGGATTTCAACGAAGGCTTCCTGAGGACCCCTTGTGGAGGACTCAGACGAAGGTTCGGCGATGGTCCTTCCCTGATATCCCCTGGCAGTTATTAAAAGCCCCTTTGTATACCCCTCGATACACAAAAAAGTGTCGCCGGACATTATACCCAGCACTATTTCGTCGAAGGTTTGCACCTCTTGTAAAGATCCTACGCTCAACATGGAATCTATAATATTTGGAAAATCGATTCTGCCTTCTGCTACCACACTTCTAACATAAGCTGATTCGATGATTAAAGGCTTGAGAATATGTTCCATTACCATGTCTTCGTCTACCAGATTGTCTATGTATAAGATGGCAGCCTTAACGTTAGTGCCAGCAATTTTAAAATGCCTGTCTTTTATATCAAATGAATTGTTCATAACCTCTTTAAGCCTGGCGATGTTATTTTCCACATTTCTTGACAGTACAAATTGTTTAAGCTCCCTATGATTTTCATTATATTGTTTTTTAGCCCTTTGCTTTTTTTGTGGTATTAGTTTTTTTAAAAAGCTAAACATAAGTACCTGTTTACACCTCATTGTATAAACATGATAATAATAAAGGCCATTTGAGCTATATAGGATGTTAATCTGTATTAGTATGCTTCCTATTTGCTGTATTTATCCATGTAAGATAGATAGAAGATTAATTTCCATTTTAATCACTATGTGATAAAATATAATAAGCTAAAGCATTGTTACTATTTGATATCATGCTGATAACAGCTGCTGAGCTGCACAATTTTAATCTAAAAATGAAAGAAAGGAAGAATATATATGATTATTCTTAAGAATGGAGAATATCTTGCACCGTCTGGGGAATTTGTCAAAGGGGATATTTTTATCAAAGGAGATAGAATTTATTCCCTGCGCCTTAGAGATGGAAACGCTGGGGAAGATATACAGGGATTAGACTTAAATGGGGCAGAGATAATAGACCTGGAAGGCAAGAAGGTTATACCGGGACTTATCGATATACATACCCATGGGGCCTTGGGCTATGACGTGGCGGTGGCGTCTGCCGAAGAGATCTATGAAATAGCCAAATATCAAGCCCGAAATGGAACTACTACCTTTATGCCCACCACGGTAACTGACGATATAAATAATACTAAGAAGGCTCTTGAGGAAATAAGAAAAGCATCTGATATGCAGGGGGATGGAGCTACAATTGCGGGGGTGCATATAGAAGGGCCCTATATAAACGCTGAGAAAAAGGGAGCCCATGATCCGAAGTGGATTAAAGTTCCTAGCAAAGCTGAATATGACAATTTCCGGGAAATACTAGATCCTTTAAAAGTACACATAACAGTGGCTCCCGAAATAGAAGGGGGACTGGATTTTATAAGATACGTCAGGCAAAATGGAGGAACAGTTGGTATTGGCCATACCAATGCGGATTATGAGATTACAATGAAAGCTGTTGAGGCGGGGGCTAATATATTTACCCATCTATTTAATGCCATGAGAGGTCTGGCCCATAGGGAGCCGGGGGTAGCAGGGGCAGCTTTGTCTAGCGATATACCCGTTGAACTAATATGCGATGGAATCCATGTACATCCCGCCATAGTTAAGGTAATAGTGAGAGCTCGGGGAGCAGAAGGCGTGGTGCTAGTAACAGATTCTATTCAGGCGGCAGGGCTAGGGGATGGAGAGTATGAGTTTGCAGGGTCTAAAATCTATGTCAAAGATGGCTATGCCGGCCAGGAGGATGGAACTTTGGTTGGCAGCGTCTTGTGCCTATTTGATGCAGTGCGAAATGTAATCGATTTTGCTGGCATTTCCCTGCAAGATGCCGTTAGAATGGCCAGTTTAAATCCTGCTAGGGTTTTAGGTATAGACGATGAAGTTGGAACAATAGAAGAAGGTAAAAGGGCGGACCTAGTAGTGTTGGATGACGATATACGGATTGATAAGGTATTTTGCAGAGGTATTCAGGTGCGTTAATTTATAGGAATGATTGTTGTAAAACATAATAGTTATGGTATAATTTGTTTACCTATCTCAATAGCATTGATAAAGGAGAGTGCACATGGGTAAATATACAAAAGAAGATATTATCAGGATATGCGATGAAGAAAATGTGAAGTTTATCCGACTCCAATTCACTGATATATTTGGCACTATGAAAAATGTTGCAATTACCCGAAGACAGCTAGACAAAGCTTTAAACAACGAAATCATGTTTGATGGTTCTTCTATCGAAGGGTTTGTACGGATCGAAGAATCCGATATGTATCTAAGGCCGGATTTAAATACTTTTGTAATATTTCCCTGGAAAACTGGGGAGGAAGGCAAAGTTGCCCGCTTAATCTGCGATGTGTATAACACGGATGGGACACCATTTGAAGGATGTCCCCGCAATACCTTAAAGAGGGCATTGAAAGAAACTGAAGAAATGGGCTATACCGTATACATAGGACCTGAAGCGGAATTTTTCTTATTTCATACAAATCCCGATGGCAGCCCCACAACCAATACCCATGATAATGCCGGCTATTTTGATCTAGCACCGGTAGACCTGGGGGAGAACGCTAGGCGTGATATCTGCTTGACCCTGGAGAACATGGGATTTGAGATAGAAGCATCCCATCACGAGAGCGCTCCCGGCCAGCACGAGATCGATTTTAAGTATGATGATGCTCTGACTACGGCGGACAATATAATGACATTCAAAATGGTGGTGCGGATCGTTGCCCAGTGGCATGGGCTTCATGCTACTTTTATGCCAAAGCCGGTGTATGGAATTGCGGGTTCTGGTATGCATATAAATCAATCTATATTTAAAGATGGAAGAAATGTATTTTATGATCCCGAAGCAAAATGGCAGTTAAGCGATATTGCCCTTTACTATATTGGAGGCTTAATGAAACATGCCCCAGCTATTACAGCTATAACCAATCCATTGGTTAATTCATATAAAAGATTGGTATCAGGATATGAAGCTCCTGTATATATTGCCTGGTCAGCCCAGAATCGAAGCCCTCTTATCCGCATACCCGCCAAAAGAGGTTCTGGTACGAGGGTGGAACTTAGAAGTCCAGACCCATCCTGCAATCCATATCTTGCCCTAGCAGTGATTCTTAGGGCAGGATTAGATGGGATAAAAAACAAAATCCTCCCCCCAGAGCCTATAAATCGAAATATATATGATATGACAGAGCAGGAGCGGGAGGAAATTTGCCTGCCCAGTTTGCCAAGCAATTTATATGAGGCGATAGAGTGCCTCAAACAAGACGAGTTAATCCGCGACACCTTAGGTGAACACTGCTTTAACCGCTATGTAGAAGCTAAACTCATCGACTGGAATGAATACAAAATTCAAGTAACTCCCTGGGAAATAGAAAAATACTTGACCAAATTTTAGATACAATAAACCCAATAAAGAATGAGGGGCGATAGAAGTGTCCAAGCCGATTATAGGTATTACCTGCGATTATGACTATATCCAGAGCAGGATTCAGCTGGCTGATAGCTACTATAGGGCAATCTCGGAGGCAGGGGGATTGCCGCTATTACTCCCTTACACATCTACTGAAGATATAGGGAGGATACTTGATATAGTGGATGGCCTCCTGTTTACTGGGGGTGGGGATGTAGATCCCAGTTATTTTGGGGAAGAGGCTAGCCCTAAGTTAGGAAATATTAGCCCCATCCGCGATGAAATGGAGATAAAGCTGTGCAGAGAGGCTTTAGAGAGAGACATGCCGGTACTGGGGATTTGCAGAGGTGCGCAGCTTATCAATATAGCCATGGGTGGGACGGTATATCAAGATCTTGAAAGCCAATGGGGCGAAAAAATAGGAGGATGCGAGGAAAATAGGAGTGACGCAGAAAACGGAGAAAGCAAGGAAGTTAGGCGAGAGCTATTAAAGCACAGCCAGGGGGCGCCCGGCTGGTATGGTATTCATGAAGTATTCTTCAAGGAAGGCTCGAAGATTGAAAATATAATGGGAGTAAAGGCCCTTCGGGTAAATAGCTTCCACCACCAGGCAGTATGTAAGATAGCTCCTAATTTTTGCATAAGCGGCTGGAGCCCTGACGGGGTGGTGGAGGCTATCGAATCTGTAGAACATCGGTTTGCCATAGGAGTTCAGTGGCACCCCGAACGAATGTGGGAAAAGGATAGGAGGATGCTTCTGCCTTTTGCTGCGCTAATTCGTGCTTGTAGAGATTTTAGATAAACATTGTTTGCTTTAGAGCTTTGGGAGGAAGGGATGAAATTATGGAAGGTATATGGGTAACAATCCAGAATTGGGCATTGGGGATATTTCGCAGCCTAGACCCTGATAGCTATATAAGGCTGGGGATCAGGCTGTTAAAAGTAATTCTAATTATAGTTGGAGCTAATATAATTTACCGGATAGGATGTACGATCATTTCGGCTTTTTTTAGAAGGCAGGCTAGCAGCAGGCTTCAAATATCTGAAAAGAAAATTAATACTTTAAGTGCACTGAGTCAGAGTATATTAAAATACATTTTATATTTTATTGCCGGAATTATGATCTTAGAGCAGTTTGGAGTTAATACCAATTCCCTGATTGCTACAGCGGGGATAGGGGGAGTAGCTATTGGATTTGGCGCTCAAAGCCTTGTTAAAGATGTTATAGCAGGATTTTTTATTTTATTTGAAGAACAGTATGCAGTGGGAGATATGGTGACTATCGGAGATGTAACGGGTACAGTAA
>CALGOY010000174.1 GCA_937960725.1 uncultured Bacillota bacterium | reverse complement strand
AGGTGAGATTAGCTCAAGATGATCACTATACCCTGTATATTGATGATGTATATTTACATGAGGCTATAAGGGCTAGTATAGCAATTCCAGTGATTTTTAAGCCCGCGTTTATACAAAATATGAGGCTGGTAGATGGAGGGGTGACTGAAAATCTTCCCATAGATGTCTTGAGAAAGATGGGGGCGAAAAAAGTGCTAGGGGTCGATCTTGGCTATAGCGGTCAAATAAGAGAAGGAGTTAATAACATTTTTGAGATAGGCAGCCAGGCAATAGATATTATGGCATATCAGATTACAAGATTGAAAAGCGGAGGATCGGATTTCATTTTACGCCCGAAAATATACGACGTTTCTCTTAGCGATGTAGATAAAATTCCTGAAATAATGGAAAGAGGCTATGAAGCCACCAAAGAAAATATAAAATTGATAAAAAAAGCGTTAAATAGCTAAGCTTCGACTCCATGGTTCTACAGAATATAAATAAAAGATATGGTATAGTATATACAAGGAATTTCCATCGGTCAATTATAATTTCAGGGGGCTGACGAACAAATGAAAAAACCGTTCAAGACTACTCTGTTTGGATATGGCAAGAAGCAGGTGAATAAATATATAAACGATGTAAAAGAAGATTACGAACATGAACTGAAGAAAAAAAGAGATAGAATGTTGGAATTGGATGAGGAAAACAGGGTGTTGAAAGCTAAATTAAAGGAATATGAGGCGAGAATAGCCAGCTACGAAGAGCGGGAAGCATTTATATCAAAGGCCTTGGTAAAAGCCGAAGAAAAAGCTCAAGCGATTATAGAAGAGGGACAGAAAAAAGCAGCTGCGGAGATGTATAAGATCGAGGAAGAGAAAAATAAGTGGAGGATCCGGGAAAAGGAAATTAGAAGACAATTGTTGGAGTTTGAAAAAGAAGTATATAACCTTATGGAATCTTTCTATTCAGAGATTAACTATTTAGCCTCTAAGGAGATATGTGCTGCCCTTTTAGAAGAAGATTCAAAAGAGGAAGAGGGCAAGGAATCTTCGATTTTAAAAGCTAGTGCAATGTAAATATAAAAAAAGGCGATCGCAACGATCGCCTTTATATTTTTTATTAGTATGCAGGAGGTGCATCAGCGCCAGGAGCAGGTTCTGGTTCAGGAATATCTGTAACCAGGGCTTCTGTAGTAAGTACCATAGATGCGATGCTAGCCGCATTTTGGAGGGCAGATCTGGTAACCTTGGTTGGGTCGATAATTCCTTTAGCTACCATGTCGCCGAATTCGCCTTTTAGTGCGTCAAATCCGTAGTTCCTATCCTCGTTTTCGCGCACTTTTTCAACGATGATAGAACCTTCTAGACCAGCGTTGCATGCTATCTGTCTCAAGGGCTCTTCAAGAGCTCTCTTGATGATATCGATACCAGTCTTTTCGTCGCCTTCAGCTTCTAGTTTTTCAACAGCGCTAATGGCTTTCAGAAGGGCCACTCCACCGCCAGGAACGATTCCTTCTTCAACAGCTGCACGGGTAGCATTGAGAGCGTCTTCGATTCTCAGTTTTCTTTCTTTCATTTCAGTTTCTGTAGCAGCACCTACTTTGATAACAGCTACGCCGCCAGCCAATTTAGCCAAGCGCTCCTGTAGTTTTTCGCGGTCATAATCGGAAGTAGTTTCTTCGATCTGAGCTTTGATGGATGCAATTCTGTTTTCAATTTCTTTTTGATCACCAGCACCGCCAACGATAGTGGTGTTTTCCTTATCAACGGTAACTCGGCTAGCTCGGCCTAATTGTGATAAGGTAACTTCTTTTAGATCTAATCCAACTTCTTCTGAGATTACTGTACCGCCTGTTAGGATAGCGATATCTTGAAGCATAGCTTTTCTTCTATCCCCGAATCCAGGAGCTTTTACAGCTACGCAGTTGAAGGTACCTCTTAGCTTATTAACAACTAGAGTCGCTAAAGCCTCACCTTCGACATCTTCAGCGATGATCAGAAGCGGTTTGTTCTGCTGTACAACCTGCTCGAGAACAGGTAGCAGCTCCTGAACGTTGTTTAGCTTTTTATCGGTGATGAGGATAAAAGGCTCTTCTAGATCTGCAACCATTTTTTCAGTATCAGTTACCATGTAGGCAGAAATATAGCCGCGGTCAAACTGCATACCTTCTACTATTTCTAATTCTGTGCTTAAAGATTTAGATTCTTCTACGGTGATAACTCCATCCTTGCCAACCTTCTCCATAGCGTCGGATATGAGCTTTCCGATGTTTTCATCTGCAGCGGAAATTGATGCAACCTGAGCTATGGCTTCTTTGCTTTCGATAGGCTTGCTAATTTCTTTCAAAAAGTCAACAGCAGCGTTGGTAGCCCTCTCGATTCCCTTTTTAACTAACATTGGGTTAGCACCAGCTGCAACGTTCTTTAATCCTTCGCGGATAATTGCTTGAGCTAAAACAGTAGCAGTGGTTGTCCCATCTCCTGCCACATCATTAGTTTTTGTAGCAACTTCTTTAACTAGCTGGGCTCCCATGTTTTCGAAAGGATCTTCAAGCTCAATTTCCTTTGCAATGGTAACTCCGTCGTTTACAATTTGAGGAGTACCAAACTTTTTATCGAGAACTACGTTACGCCCCTTAGGACCTAGCGTTATTTTTACGGTATCTACGAGAGCGTTTACACCTGCTTCTAAGGCCCTTCTGGCATCTTCACTGTATTTAAGCTGTTTGGCCATAATTACTTCCTCCTTCTTTTTTGTATTAATTATTCAACAACTGCTAAAATATCGTTTTGTCTAACTATGATATATTCCTCATCATCTAACTTAACTTCGGTTCCTGCGTATTTTGAATAGATAACTTTATCACCGACTTTAACTTCCATTTTAATTTCTTTACCGTCTACCATTCCTCCAGGACCTACTGCAATAACTTCGGCCATCTGGGGTTTCTCTTTAGCACTGCCAGGTAGAACAATACCGCCTTTTGTAGTTTCTTCACTCTCAATTGCCTTAATAACTACTCTGTCGCCTAATGGCCTGATATTCATGATTTACCCTCCTCTTTATGTAAATTGTTGTTAGCACTCGCTGCCGATGAGTGCTAATCACAAATTATAGTTTATAAAAAACTCAAAAATATGGCAAATCCCGTATTTGGTTAATAATCTTGAAAAAACCATAATAATCAATAATAGCTAAAAATATATAGCGTTTACTCTCCCTATCGTTAAATATAAACTTTTTACAAGCTAACTTTTTGCATTGAAAAGTAAGATGAGGAAAAATATTAAAATATATTTAAAAAGAAGGAAATAATCGATTTTTGACGAATTTGTATTAGTTAAATAAAAAATTGCTTGGGAAGGGGGTCACCGATGGACAAATGGGATAAAAGGTTTATGGAACTAGTAAAAGTTATCGCCAACTGGTCAAGCTGTTATCAAGCTAACCGTAAGATAGGAGCCCTTATTGTAAAAAATAAGAGAATTATAACTACTGGATATAACGGAGCGCCTTCGGGATTTCCTAGCTGTGTAGAGCGGGGCGAGTGCCTGCGTAGAAAAAGAAACATTCCATCTGGAACGCAGCATGAGTTTTGTTATGCAATCCACGCAGAGCAAAATGCAATAGTCCAAGCTGCAAAACTTGGGGTATCGATTGAAGGAGCCACCTTATATTGTACCCATCAGCCCTGTGTGATTTGTGCAAAACTTATTGTAAACAGCGGCATTGTCCGCGTTGTATATAAGGAGCCTTATCCGGATGAATTGGCAATGGAAATTTTTAATACTGTGGGGATAAAAGTTGAGAGATACGAGGAAGGGGATTGATAGCAGTCAATCCCCTTTTTAGTATACCTAATCGTCTAGCTCCGGCGTTTCCATGTACTTTCCAGACAGTTTCTGTAAAGTTCGGGGCAGGGCATCTTTGGAATTCCCCCATGGCTTATCCTGATTTCTATAGTCAAATTTCTGGGTAAACCACAGGAGATCTTTTTCAAGGGTTTCCAGGGATTGTATCTGTATATCCATAAGCTCTTCGATAAATTTAGCGAGTTTAGCCGACGACATATTTTCTTCTGCCATTTTTATTACAAGGGAGAGATGATGCAGGCAGAAGCCTTTTGATTGCTTAAAGGTTTCGTGGAAATCTTTATCTTTTTCCCATAGATGGAGGATAGTATAGGCATAGCGATTTAGCGTTACTCCAAGCCGGCTGCATACCATGCATTGCTCTCGGCTTGTGTCCAACCACTCTGCCATGCGGGTTATTGGGGTATCGGTGGAAGAAGAGCCAGTAATTTTTTTGATTATTGAAAAGCCTTTACTTCGATTATTTACTGCTATGTCAGCTAGTTTTTTAAACCTATCGATAGTTTCTTTTAAATGGGTATGGGTAATTAAAGCCAATCCAAGGCGATTTTTTTCATTATATAATAGCTGGAAATGAGGGGGGCAAAAGCCGGTTTTATTAACTTCTATTCTGGTATCTGGCTCCATAACCGATCCACTTAGAAAAAAATCTATGTAGGACCGTTCTGACCGATATTCTAAAACACATAGGGGACACTCGTCTTCAACTTTATAAGCATCCCAAACTGGAATCGTATCAATATGATATTTCATGGTAAACCTCCGATAATAATTTTTCGCAATTTAGTTAGCAGCTATCTCCCTTTTTCCAGATGTGCAACTTCTATTATAACATTATATCATAATTTAAAAAAAACTACCATAATTATAAAATGGACAGGTACTATAATACACTTCGAAAAGGGGAGAGAAGGCACATGCGTTATTCAAGAATAAGGAGATCCAGAAGCCGCAGGCGGTATTTTTTTATACTTTGCATAGGTTTACTGTTGTTTGGCGGGATTTATTTTATATCAGCGGGGGCAGTGGGCAGGTATATAAGCAATATAATAGGTCCGATATTGGCCAAGGATGCGAGGTCAGATGGTTCAAATGAGATAGGTGCAGATATAAATGATAAGCAAGCTCAAGAGGATAGGGAGGAGCTAGAGTTTGTTTTACCCGAATCTGACAAAGAAGATGGGAATAATCAGGGAAATAGCGATGGAAGGCTTACTGAGGATCTAAAAATTGAGCCAATAAATTATTTTGCAATACAGGTGGGTGCATTTAACGGCATCGACAACGCTAATTTGTTGGCACAAGAGATAAAACGAAAAGGAGGAGCGGGATATATAATAGAAGATGACTATTTTCGAGTATTGGCCATGGCATATACTACGGAAAAAGATGCCGAGCAGGTCAAGAATCAGCTAAAGGAACAAGAAGTAGAAAGTCAAATATATAGGATAAGCTGTTCTGGGGTTAATATGGAGATTACAGCTACTAGAGATAAAATAGATGGAATAAAATCCAGCTTTCAGATATGGAATGAAAAGCTTTCTCAATTAGGAGATATAATAAGCGATTTGGATACCAATAAGATAACTGCCGAAATGGCTATAAATAAATTACAAGCAATTAGAGATGAGCTGGAAAGCCATCGGGGGAAGATCAGCGAATATCTAGCAACGAATGAAGGTAATCCAATTATAGAAGAGCTTCAAAAATTATATCAATCGCAGATAAATAACATAGACGAAATCTTAAAAGGAAATGTAGCAGATAGGGTGGCGATTTCTGCCAATATGAAGTATAATTATATCGATATGATCATTCAATTCAAGAAATACATAGAGAAGATTACCAAAGGCTAGGAGGAGATCTATACTTGAAGGTGCGGGAGATTAAAGAGGTGCTTGGGAGTAAATTAATAGTAGGGTCAGAAAAGGCTCTGGAGAGGGAGGTACTCTATGCTTGCGGTTCTGATCTGATGAGCGATGTTCTTGCTTTTGTAAAAGAGCAGACTGTGCTCCTTACAGGGCTTACAAATCCCCAAGTCATACGAACAGCTGAAATGCTGGATGTTTCAGCTATTGTTTTTGTTAGGGGCAAAAAACCAACTAAAGATATCATAGATATGGCAATTGAACGGGATATTGTTCTTTTGAGCACAGACTATACATTATTTGAGGCCTGTGGCAAACTATATCAGGCAGGATTGCGGGGAAGAAAAGATGGCGAGTAAACAGGGAAATGGAGGTAATATAAGGCAGCGATATTATATTGAAGCTGGTAATTTTGCTACTGCGGGGGAAGCTGCTAGCAATATAAAAAAATTACTCAAACAGCTAGGGGTTGATGGGGCGACGGTACGCCGAGCCGCTATTGCAGCCTATGAGGCGGAGATGAACTTGGTGATTCATTCCTTAGGAGGCAGCTTAGAGCTTATAGTCAACCCTGAGCTGATAACTATAATAGCCGAGGATCAGGGGCCTGGAATAGAGGACATTGAAAAAGCAATGCAGGAAGGTTTTTCTACTGCATCCGAACATGCGAGGGAACTGGGGTTTGGGGCGGGTATGGGCTTGCCTAACATAAAGCGCTGTTCGGATGAATTTGATATACAGTCTGAAGTAGGAAAGGGGACACGGCTTGAAATCACTTTTATCCTGTGAGAAGATTTGATGGTAAGAAGGTGATAAGTTTGCGAAAGTATTACCATTCGGTTACCCTGAAAAGAGAAAAATGTATGGGTTGTACCAACTGTATTAAAAGGTGTCCTACTGAAGCTATTAGAGTCAGGGAAGGAAAGGCGCGGATTATACCTGAGCGGTGTATCGACTGCGGTGAATGTATTCGAGTCTGTCCCTATCATGCAAAGGTTGCAGTGACTGACCCCTTAGATTCAATACATCGATTCAAATATAAGATTGCACTTCCAGCGCCATCTCTATACGGTCAATTCAAAAATTTAAAAAGTATAGATAGCGTTCTTAAAGGATTGTTAGGATTAGGATTTGATGATGTCTTTGAAGTGGCTAGGGGAGCGGATTATATAACGGAATTTTCTAAAAAGCAAATTCGGCAATGGAAGGGACCCTGGCCTTTGATATCTTCCGCTTGTCCTGCTATCATAAGATTGATCCAGGTGAGATTTCCAGAGCTTATAGAGAATATATTACCCGTTGTATCTCCTATGGAATGTGCAGCGCAAATTGCCAAGCGGGAATTTTGCCGCAAGCATGGGGTAGATGAAGATGAGGTAGGTGCTTTTTTTATTACTCCCTGTGCGGCTAAGGTAACCAGCATCAAAAACCCCATAGGAGACGAAAAGTCGGCTGTGGATGGGGCCATATCTATTTTAGAGATATATGGTCCTTTAGCTGCTAGTTTGAATAAGATAGAATCCAAGCCGGATCTACAAAAAGCTACGCTGCTTGGAGTGGGTTGGGCAAACTCCGGCGGTGAAAGTCATGCGCTGGGGACGGATAATTATTTGGCGGTTAATGGAATTCACAACGTAATCCATGTGCTAGAGCAAATTGAGAATGGGAAACTATCGGACCTGGAATTTTTTGAAGGGCTGGCTTGTGTGGGTGGCTGTGTTGGAGGCCCCTTGGTATTCGAAAATAGCTTCGTTGCTCAAATCAGAATAAAAAAATTAGTAAGAGGAATGAGAGTCCCTGACAAAACAGATAAAAATTTAGATCCGGTATACGAAAATTTCGATTGGAGTTTGAAAGGAAAAATCTATCCCAAACCGGTAATGAAATTAGATGAGGATCTTTCTGTAGCTATTAAGAAGATGGAAGAGATGGATCGGATATATAAGCGCCTTCCAGGGCTTGACTGTGGTTCGTGCGGTTCTCCTAGCTGCCGCACCTTGGCAGAGGATATAGTGCAAGGGGATGCGACAGAGCTGGACTGCATATTTGAACTAAGGGAACGGGTGCAGGAATTAGCTCGGGAGATGATAGAGCTATCAGAAAAAATTCCAACTGGAAGAGAGAGGGAAAAGGGGGATAAACGATGACTATAAGAGACATTGTTGACAAATTGGACTTGAAGGTATTAGCAGGAGAGGACGCTTTGGACAAGGAGGTTCGTACAGGTTATTGTTGTGATCTACTAAGCTGGGTGATGGCCCATGGTCCACAAAATGGAGTGTGGATTACGGTGCAAACCCATACTAATGTCATAGCTGTTGCCACTTTGTTGGACATTGCCTGTATTATCATACCAGAGAGTATCCCAGTAAATGATAAAACCATTGAAAAGGCAGAAGAGGAAGGGGTAGTCCTGCTCTCATCGTCAGCTTCAGCCTACGAGTTAGCTGGAAAGCTATACTCCCTAGGAATAAGCTCTCCGTCGGAGGATTAAAGCTATGATAATAGCCGTCGATTTGCATATTCACACCGCCTTGTCTCCCTGTGCCGATGACGATATGACTCCCAATAACATTGTCAATATGGCTCTAATCAAGGGCTTGGATGCCATTGCCATAACGGATCACAACAGCTGCGATAATGTGGAGGCAGTCATAAAAGTTGCAGGGGACAGGCTCTTGGTAGTACCAGGAATGGAGGTTCAGACTCGGGAAGAAGTTCATTTGCTTTGTTATTTTGATGATTTAGATAAGTTAATTCACTTCGATGGCATTATAAGGCGTCATCTTACTAAAATTTTAAATAAACCGGAAGTTTTCGGACATCAATATATAATGAATGAACTAGACGAAGTAATAGGGGATAGGGAGGAACTGCTAATATCATCAGTAGATATGGCTATTGATGAGCTAGTAGAAAAAGTACGTAAATACTCAGGAGTAGTAGTACCGGCTCATGTCGATCGCCCTTCTTATAGCATACTTTCCCAATTAGGATTTATACCGCCGGACTTGGGATTTAGAATGTTAGAAATTTCTCAAGATTACGGCTATCTTGCAGCCAAATATCCCCAAATGAGCTATATTCATTCTTCGGATGCCCACTCTTTAGGCCAAATTTTAGAGAGGGAATGCTTCATAGATGTTGCAGATTATTCGGTGGCAGAAGTTTTGAATTATTTAAAAGGTTAATAGCTGGTTATAGTTAAAATATTATATATGTAAAAATATTGTATATTTGATATTATATACTTACTAATGTATACTTACTTATATGATTGTTTGTATATTTAAAATGAGGAGATTTGCATAAATAATTAGAGAAAATTTTTTTATAAAAAATATCGTTAAAAAAATGACAAAATCAAATATATGTGGTACAATAGTGGAGAATTTATTTTGACTATAACTATATACTTTGTTTTTAATATGCTTTTAGCATTTATATATAAAGTTTGTTTTATGCACATAAATGAAGGAGGGAATTGTTCATGTCTATCTCTGTTTTAGAACAGGACAAGGAAAAATTTGAAGCTTTGCAGAAGGTTATTGATGAATATAAGGGTAAGGAAGGCCCCCTAATGCCGATACTCCATCACGCTCAAGAAATATTTGGCTGCCTTTCTTTAGAAGTCCAAAAATATATTGCTGAGCAGTTAGATATTCCAATTACCGATATATATGGAGTTGCGACATTCTACTCTCAGTTTACTCTTAAACCCAAAGGGAAATACACAATTGGAGTATGCTTGGGTACTGCATGTTATGTAAAAGGAGCTCAGGCTGTACTTGATGAGCTTGCTAAGAACTTAGGCATAGAAGTAGGCGATACTACAGAAGATGGCAAATTTACATTGGAAGCTACCAGATGTTTGGGAGCATGTGGACTTGCGCCTGTTATAATGATCAACGATGATGTATACGGTCGTCTAGTTCCAGAAGATATAAAGGAGATCTTAGATAAATATAAAGAGGATTAAGTATGCAGGATTTGTCTTTACACATCCTTGACTTAGTTCAGAACTCGATTAATGCTAAGGCTACGGTAGTAGAGATATCGGTTATAGAGGATGAGGAAAAAGACTGGTTAACTATTAAAATTTCAGATAATGGAAAGGGAATAGAAAGTCAAACTATAGACAAAGTAACAGACCCTTTCTATACTACAAGAACGACCCGAAAGGTCGGGCTGGGACTTCCGCTGTTTAAAGCTGCTGCTGAAAGATGTGGGGGAAGTTTTAGCATTAGATCCAGGTTGAACGTGGGAACTTGTATTGAAGCAAATTTTATCTTAAGCCATGTAGATCGCCCACCTTTTGGCAATTTAGCAGAAACTTTGATTGCGGTTATTGTCTGCAACCCCTGTATCGATATCGTATACGTTCACAAAACCAATCATGGTCTATTTACGCTGGATACTAGGAAAATACGGGATAAAATAACGGGAATACCTATAGAACACCCTGATGTGATTGATTGGATAAGATCCTATATTGATGAGGGCCTAGAGGAAATCAATGGAGGTGTAGATTAATATGAAATCCTTGAAAGAACTTGAAGAAATAAGACAGAGGACCTTAGAGTCCGTTAATCTAAGGAAAGAGAGAAAAGGCACTCGAGTAGTAGTGGGAATGGGTACTTGCGGTATTGCTGCAGGTGCAAGACCTGTACTACTTGCCTTTGTAGAAGAGGTTAAGAAAAGAAATCTTCAAAATGTAACTGTAACTCAAACAGGTTGTATAGGCGTATGCCGTTTAGAACCTATAGTAGAGGTGTGGAAAAGCGATCAATACGGATGCGATCGTACCGAAAATGATGATCAAAAATGC
>CALGOY010000173.1 GCA_937960725.1 uncultured Bacillota bacterium | reverse complement strand
TACCGAGACTGTATTCAAAAGTGGGAGCAGTATATGAGAATCGTTATATAAATAGAGGTTCGGTTAAAGGATAAAAGCCTTTTCCGAACCTCTTCGTATTAGTAGGTGTAGTTTATTGTTCGTTATAGTTGATTATATCTGTTACTACCTCCGATGCGATTATAAGCCCTGCCACTGGCGGGACGAAGGAAACGCTGCCTGGAGTTTGGCGCCTGGTAAATGAGGGGGCTTTACCTTTGTTTGGACAAGTGCAGTTTTCTGGACATTCCTCTGGAAGCTGCAGGGGCTTTTTCGGCACTTCTTTAGAGTATACGACTTTGAGGCTTTCAACCCCCCTCTTTCTCAGCTCCCTTCTCATAACTTTGGCGAGGGGGCAGATGGATGTATTATATAAATCGTCCACCTCTAGCATAGTGGGATTCAGCTTATTTCCCGCCCCCATGGAGCTTATAATCGGAATATTCCTCTCTTTGCAGCGAACGATTAAGTCTATCTTGGCGCTGACCATATCTATGGCATCCACCACATAGCTGTAGTCATCTGACAGTAGCCTGTCGGCGCTGTCACTGTTATATAGCTCCTTATATGCTTCAACCTTTATCTGGGGGTTTATTTCAAGGACCCTTTCTTTCATGACCTCTACTTTGGGCAGGCCGATAGTCTGTGTGGTGGCATGGATCTGCCTATTAATATTGGTTAGGCAGATGTCATCGCTGTCTATCAGCACTAGATGACCTACTCCGCAGCGGGCGAGGGCTTCAACGGTAAAGCTGCCTACTCCTCCGATTCCAAATACAGCTACTTTGCTTTCTTGAAGCTTTTTTATCCCTTCTGCACCTATCAGCATTTCTGTTCTGGAAAATGGATGGGACATATAATTAAACCTCCTCTGGGATTAAATTCGTATTAGTTAACCAATACTAAGTATCATAACACGATTATTTTAATTAAGCAATTTGGATAAGTAAATACCCCATGTCCATTTCAATTTAATTTTTGCCTGTTTTATTTGTATAAATCCGCTGAATTCCCAGCAAATAATAATTTTGGATGGCTAAATAATTTATATATAAAAATAATGGCGTATGGTATAATCAATTTATAAGAATATTATAAATGAGAATATTATAAAAAGGATGAAGGATTTGGCAGAGGATATTCTAAAAAAAGAGATTTTGGCCTATGGAATAGAATTAGGCTTTTCTATAATAAAAATTACATCGGCAGAAATACTCGAGGTTTGGCGGCAAGGGGTGGAGCTTCGCAACAAGCAGGACCCTGAATCCAGCTGGCGCTGGGAGAAGATGACGGCCGACCCTAAAGAGCTGCTTCCCGATGCCAGGTCTATTATCGCTGCTGTGTGGTCCTATACTCCCTATCCGAAGGACTTTCCCGAGGGGATCGGCAGGTATTCGGCCCATTACAGGGAATACCCTAAGGCTCGGGAGAATATTAAAAAATTAGGGAAGTTTTTGGAAGAAAGAGGATATGAGGCGATTGTCGATCCTCCCTTGCCAGCTAAGGCCATAGCCCATCGGGCAGGCATTGGCTACTTTGGGAAAAACGGCCTTATCCACACGAAAAGCGGTGGATCGTGGATAACTTTGCACTGCATTTTGACGAATGCACCCCTTCCCCAAGATGAAAGTGTGGATAAGCTATCCGATTGTGGCGCCTGCAGGGCATGCATCCAGGCCTGTCCAACCGGCGCAATTCAAGGGGATGGCCTGGTTCTTCCCAGCAGATGTATTCGAAATTATATGCTGTCTTCCGATTTTATACCTGTGGATATTAGGGATAAAATAGGCCTTAGGCTCTTAGGCTGTGATATATGCCAGCAGGTGTGCCCAAAGAATAGGGAGGCTTTAAAAAAAGCCAGCCTTCCGCCGAAAGAAGAGATGGATGTTTTTAATGTATCAAACATCCTTCGGGAGTGGAAAACTGGACTTAAGGACAGGATGGAGCGTATGGCAGCCTTAATTGGGAAAAACTATGGGAGGGCGCAAAAAATCCTATCGATGGCCGTGATAATAGCAGGGAATACTAAAGATTCAGCTTATATACCCCTGCTAGCTGAAACTTTAAATCACGTCCATCCTCCCATACGGGGCCATAGCGCATGGGCTTTGGGAAAGATAGGAGGAGATAGGAGCGTGGAGATATTAAGGAAAGCGTTGGCCAAGGAAAAGGATCCTCGGGTTATTGAGGAAATTGAGCAGGCACTGAGCTGTTTGGAGTAAAGTGTGTAACAGTAGTTGCATAATAATAGATAAGAGATATAAGGAGGATGTAGGGTGAATTTCTTTGAAGATTTGGGAAAAAAGATTGGAAAAGCGGCGAAAGTAGTGGAGGGTAAGTCCAAAGAGCTGGTGGAGATAAGCAAGATAAATATTGAGATTGGCAAGCAGGAGGCAGAGGTGGAAAAGCTATACGGCAGGATAGGGAGGGCCGTTTATCGGGCTTATTCCAATGATGAGAGGCTGGATGATAGCGTCCAAGAACTCTGCGAGGAGATAAGCAGCCGGCTGGCTAAAATTGAGGAATTGAAAGCTAAGGCGGAGGAGCTTAAGTTGAAGGGATGAGTATAAAGGCAGTTTCCAGATGAGCTCTAAATACGGGCTTTGAAAGCTAAGCATTTTGAAAAGTAAGTGTTAAGGAAAGAGCGCATTAGCTGCATCTAAGGACTACACAAGCAGTTAATGCGCTCTGCCATATTTTTTAAGTCAACGATCTCATCTTGTAGATTGTTTTCTATTATAGCTTTGGGCATTCCGTAGATGGTGGAGCTGGCTTCCGATTGAGCCAATACATAGCAGCCCCTTTTCTTTGCTGATTTTATACCTTCAAGGCCGTCCGAGCCCATACCAGTCATTATGATGCACAGCCCTTCTTTGCCGTATATATTGCCGATGGACGACATTAACAGGTCGACAGAAGGAACGTATAGATAGTCGAATTTCGATTTAGGATAAAGGGTTATAACGCCTGGCCTTTCCACGGCCATGTGCATACCACCGGGGCATATATATACGTTTCCGGGAAGGATTTTTTCTCCGTCTTGGGCTTCTTTTACTTTTACTTTAGATACGGAATCTAAACGCTCAGCCAGGGAACGGGTAAACAGGGGAGGCATGTGCTGAGCGATGAGGATTCCTGCAGACAGATTGGTGTTTAAGAGGGGAAGGACCTGGTTGAGGGCTTTGGGACCCCCAGTGGAAATTCCGATTCCCACGACAGAAAAATTTTGCCCCACTTTGTCATTGGCGGGGGGCTGAGTGTCGTCGATATTAGAATATTTATCAGAAGCCTTGCCCATACGGTTATTAATATCCGCTGCAAGGCGGATTTTCTTTAAAAGGATATCGGTATTTAATTCCTCTTTGCTTATATAATCTACAGCTCCCTTTTCCAGGGCGCTGACGGTGGCCCTGGCCCCTGCGTTGGTTGTGGCGCTGATCATTATAATGGGAGTGGGGTTTTTGGCCATGATATTCTCCACCGCTTCAATCCCATCCATATCTGGCATGGTGATATCCATGGTGATGACATCGGGTTTTAGGCTTATGGTTTTTTTAACGGCTTCAACTCCATTTCGGGCAACTCCAATAACCTTTATATCGGGGTCTGTCTCCAGCATTTTCCGTATAGTCATCCTCATGAAAGCCGAATCATCTACAATTAAAACTTTTATCAATTAATTATACCCCCTGAAATGTCTGTTTTAATCTTATATTTGTATTATATTACATTATAGAGCCTTTGATAAATAAATAAAAGTTTTTTAGTGCTTTTTCAATTTGCAACACAGTCAAGATTATGTAAACTTATATTACTGGCATAGGTTTATAATTTGTATTCAAAGGTGATTATTAAATATTGAAAAAAATTGATAAAATTTAGTTTTAATAATTAAAATAAGGGTAAATATTTAAAGAGAAGCATAATGCAATTTTTTGCTGTATAAACGCAAAATATTAAAGAAAAGGGAAAGGAGAAAATGAAATGCAAAAGTATGTATGTACGGTATGCGGTTACATCTATGATCCGGAGTTAGGAGATCCAGACGGAGGTGTTGAACCCGGAACAGCTTTCGAAGATATTCCGGATGACTGGGTATGTCCTGAGTGTGGAGTGGAAAAAGATCTATTTGAGCCGGAGGAGGACTAATATTTATGGGTATAGCTGATATGTATCGGCTATACCCATAAATATATGGGGGAGATTTATGCTGAAATATATCTGTGCGGATATATAGATTTTTGATAGGATTAAGTTTTGCAATGTATGTAGAGGAGGAATAAAAATGACCTATGTTGCTTCTAGCCAGCGATATTCAAACATGAAGTATAACCGCTGCGGCAGAAGCGGTTTGTTATTGCCTGCAGTATCGCTGGGATATTGGCATAATTTTGGACATAATGCAAGTTTTGAGAACATGCGGCAGATGACCTTCACCGCGTTTGATCTGGGGATTACTCATTTTGATTTGGCCAATAATTATGGCCCTCCTCCTGGAAGCGCAGAGGAAAACTTCGGTAAGATACTAAAGCAGGATATGAAGCAGTATCGGGATGAGATGATTATTTCAACCAAGGCGGGATACAGGATGTGGCCGGGACCCTATGGAGATTGGGGTTCACGGAAATATCTGCTGGCTAGCCTTGACCAGAGCTTAAAGCGGATGGGCTTGGATTATGTAGATATTTTCTATTCCCATAGGCCGGATCCCGAAACGCCCCTAGAGGAGACGATGTACGCTTTGGATACCGCCGTGCGGCAGGGCAAGGCTTTATACGTAGGATTATCCAATTATACAAAGGAGCAGACCGAGAAGGCATATAAAATTTTGAAAGAGCTTAAAACCCCATTTGTTATACATCAGCCGTCTTATTCCATGTTCAATAGGTGGATTGAGGAGGATGGACTCAGGGATTATGCTAATGAAATCGGCATCGGCATAATTGCCTATAGCCCGCTGGCCCAGGGATTGCTTACAGACAAGTATTTAAGCGGTATACCGAAGGATTCCCGGATAGGAAGGGGAGCCAGTTCCCTAACCGAGAAAGCTTTGACGCCGGATAAGCTGGATAAGATTAGGGCTTTGAACGAGATTGCCAAGAAGCGGGGACAGACTCTTGCACAACTAGCTCTAGTTTGGGTTTTGAGAGAAGGCAAGGTTACATCGGTGCTGATTGGAGCCAGCAGGCCTGAACAGATTATAGAAAATGTTAAGGCTCTAGACAACCCCGATCTGTCTCCGGAAGAGATAGATGCTATTGAGGATATATTGAATAAATAAGACAAATATATTAACATTGTACCCCATTCAGTATGTGGTATAATATAATGGAAAATAGCATGGCAGGCTAACAAAATATGTTATTAGGGTAACTGGGGGTATAGCAATGTTAGATAGAAGGTCAATAAATGAATTAGAAGCGATTAAGATGGCTATAAATCTGGAAAAGCGAGGGGAGCGGTTTTATAGGGGTGCCGCTGAGAAGTTCGCGGATCTTCCCGATGTAGCCAGCGTATTCTTGGATTTAGCTGAAGAGGAAAAAGACCACGCCGAAACTTTCCAGCAAATATACGACGATTTTGCAGATAGAAATCATGACTTTGACGATACTTATTTATATGAGCCAGAGGTAGAAGCTTATTTGCGCGCTGCAGTAGAGACGACTATATTTCCTAGCAATGAAATGCAGGATGAAGCCTTAAGTGAAGTCCAAAGTCCGGAAGATGCCCTGCGCTTTGCTATCCAGATAGAGAAGGATTCCGTATTGTTTTATACAGAAATGATTATTTATTCACAGCTACTGGAAGCTAAAGATGCATATAGGAGGCTGTTAAAAGAAGAGAAAAAGCATCTTATAGATTTGAAAACTAGGCTAGACAATATGTTGAAAAAATAGGTTGAAGAAATTAAATTGCTTGTAAAACTATTTAGATAGATAATAAGATTGCCGGGTATAAGTGTTAATGCGGACCTTGTATCCGGCAATTTTTTTATTTTTGGCATATTAAGTTCTACTTAAGTTGGGAGCTAAATATAATCTTAATAGAACGTAAGTTGAACATGCCTTGGGATGTATTTTTTGTAATTGGGGTGAAGCTATGGGTGCACAATTAATATTGATGGAAGGTATAGATAAATCCTTTCCAGGTGTCCGGGCTTTAAATCAATGTCATTTCGATGTGAATAGAGGCGAAGTCCATGCCTTGGTAGGGGAGAATGGGGCTGGCAAATCAACTTTGATGAAGATATTGGCCGGTATTTATCAGAGGGATGGCGGCAAGATTTTTTATGAGGGTAGAGAAGTCAATTTTACTAGTCCGAAGGAAGCTTTAGATGCAGGAATAGGGATAATTCACCAAGAGCTGAATCTGATGCCCCATCTAACCGTAGCGGAGAACATTTTTATCGGAAAGGAATTTACTAAAGGTATTTTCATTGACCAAAATGCTATAAACCAAGAAGCGGAAAAGTTGCTAAAATCCCTTAATTTAGATATCGACCCGAGAGCCAGGGTTATGGCCTTATCCGTAGCCAAACAGCAGATGGTGGAGCTTGCCAAAGCCCTTTCATATGATTCGC
>CALGOY010000172.1 GCA_937960725.1 uncultured Bacillota bacterium | reverse complement strand
TGAAGAAGAAGTTTATAAAAAACTGATAGGGGAAACAGAAGAAAAGCAGATTTATACAGTTCAGGAAGGCGATACGCTGTGGGATATCGCCCGGGCCCACGATATGACTGTAGAAGAAATACTCCAGGCTAATTCAATGAAAGAAACGGATCTATTAAAAATCGGCATGGAGCTTAACTTAGTAGTTCCAGAAAAGCAGCTAAATGTGGTGACGGTAGAAGAGATACGGTACACCGAGGAGATCCCCTTTGAAACAGAAACTCAGAAAAGTGATAGCCTGTATACTGACCAAACTAAGGTAGTACAGGAAGGCCAAAAAGGAGAGCGGGAAATAGTAGCGAAGATCAAGAGGTATAACGGAGTTGAGAAAGAGCGGGAGATAGTTTCAGAGACTGTAACCAAGGAGCCCGTTAATAAAGTAGTCATGAAGGGGACAGCAAAGTAGTAGCATCGAGGGGAAGCGGAACATTTATCTGGCCTACCCGGGGAAGGATTAGCTCCCGGTTTGGACAACGTTGGGGCAGGCTACATACCGGTATAGATATAGCTAACTCAAAGGGAACGCCCATATATGCAGCTGCTAGTGGAACTGTCACCTTTGCAGGCTATAGCGGCAGTTACGGAAAATTGGTAAAAATCAGCCATGGGAACGGTTTAGAAACAAGGTATGGCCACATGAGTTCTATAGCTGTAAGCAGTGGCAGTAAAGTAAAACAAGGCCAATTAATAGGATATATGGGAAGTACTGGGAGAAGCACTGGGTCTCACCTGCACTTTGAAGTAAGGGTCAATGGTAAAGCAGTTAACCCGCTTAAATATCTAAAATAATGGGTTGTTAAAAATAGGGGTAAAAAAACCCTGGCTATCTTGTCAGGGTTTTGTTTTTTAATTGATTTTTTTCAGCGCCTAGATTATACTGGAAAAAGAAGGTTATATAATTCCATTAATTGTGTACTTAGTTTATTATTGCATGATTGTGGCTGATTTCATCGAAATGTTATAGAATTGTTAATCTAATTTAGTGAAAATGTTTAATAAAAGTGTTATAATAGTTGTGGTATTTTGTTTTTAATCAGCTTTTAATTTCGGCAAACTTCTTTATTGATTTATATAGCAAAATTGAGCTAGATAGGAGGTGAAGTTTCTTCGGTTGGGGCGGAGAAACAGCAAATGGAAAAGCTTCGTATATGTGGAGGAAAAAGGCTTAAAGGAAGAGTAAGGGTTAGTGGAGCAAAAAATGCGGCTGTTGCTATTTTACCTGCAGCCCTTTTGACGGAAGAGACTTGTATTATAGATCATTTGCCTTATATAGATGACGTGAAAGTATTGGCAGAGATTTTATCAGAGCTAGGTGCAGAGGTTAAGCTAGATTCCAATGGCAAAATTAGCATAGATGCAGCTGATATAAAAGAATATAGAGTCCATTATGATTTAGCCAGGCGGATGAGGGCTTCATATTACCTGTTAGGAGTATTACTAGGCAGATTTGGAAAAGCAGAAGTATCCTATCCCGGAGGATGTGAAATCGGTACTCGGCCTATCGATCAGCATATAAAAGGATTTGAAGCTCTAGGGGCCAAAGTAGAGCTAGAGCATGGAGTTATAAAAGCTTATGCAGATAAACTGGTTGGAAACGAGATATACTTAGACGTAGTCAGCGTGGGTGCCACAATAAATATCATGTTAGCTTCTGTAAAAGCAGAAGGTGTCACTACCATTGTCACCGCTGCAAAAGAACCTCACGTAGTAGATGTAGCTAATTTCCTAAACCGCATGGGTGCCAATGTCAAAGGGGCCGGAACAGACGTTATTAGAATAAAAGGAGTAGACAAGCTTTACGGATGTGAATATACAATTATTCCCGATCAGATAGAGGCGGGCACCTTTATGATAGCTGCCGCAGCTACTGGCGGGGATGTTATCGTAGATAATGTCATACCTAAGCATTTGGAAGCTGTAACCGCTAAACTGCTGGAGATGGGAGTAGAGGTAATCGAAGGAGAAGATTCAATTCGCGTTATAGCTAGAGGCAGGCCTAGAAAAGTCAATATTAAAACCCAACCCTATCCCGGCTTTCCTACGGATTTACAGCAGCCCATGTCTGCTCTTCTTACTATAGCAGAGGGGACCAGCATTATTACCGAAAATGTCTGGGAATCTAGGTTTAAACACCTGGAAGAGCTGGCGAGAATGGGAGCCAAGGTAAAAGTAGAGGACAGAATAGCCATTATTGAAGGAGTTGATCACTTAACAGGCGCTCCTGTAGTAGCTTCTGATTTAAGGGCAGGAGCAGCACTGGTAATCGCAGGACTCATAGCGAGAGGCGTAACAGAAATCAGCAATGTAAAGTACATCGACAGGGGATACGAAAAGATAGAAGAAAAGTTAGTTAGGCTAGGAGCCGATATATGTCGGGTGGACTCCAATGGTGAAATCCACCGGCTCAAACTGGTATCTTCTCGGTAATTGGGACAAGGTTATCAGCCTTGTCCCATAGCTGTATTATTATAAAGACCATTCCCCTTTGCATCGATAGCAACTATAGTAGGAAAATTTTCGACATAGAGCCGGTGAATTGCTTCTGTACCTAGATCTTCGAAAGCAATCACTTCGGCTTTTTTTATGCATTTAGACAGCAAGGCTCCAGCCCCCCCTACTGCCGCCAGGTAAACAGCACCATTTTCAACCATGGATTTAACTACCTTCTCCGAGCGCTGCCCTTTGCCTATCATCACTTTCAAGCCTAGTTCTAGTAAAGCAGGAGTATAGGCATCCATCCTGCTGCTGGTTGTAGGCCCACAGGAGCCGATTACCTGTCCGGGCTTAGCTGGACAGGGCCCCGCATAATATATAGCCTGGTTGGTTAGCTCTATAGGAAGAGGCTGCCCCCTTTCTATAAGCTGCATCAAGCGCTTATGGGCCGCATCCCGTCCAGTGATAAGGGTTCCGGTCAAATATACGATATCCCCTGCCTTAAGCTGGCTGACTGCCTTAGGGTCTACAGGAATGGACAATATTTTTTTATCTTCCACAGCTATTCACCTCTCCTTCTACAATATAGCTTCCCGATGTCTTGCTACATGGCATTGCAGGTTAACAGCTACCGGCAGTCCGGCGATATGGGTTGGATAAGTATCGATATGTACAGCCAGCGCGGTAACCCTGCCTCCAAGCCCTTGGGGTCCTATTCCAGTTTCATTTATCCTTTGGAGCATCTCCTTCTCCAACCGGGCAATCTCTGGATTAGGGTTATGGCTACCGGCCCTGCGAAGCAGTGCCTTTTTTGCCAGAAGGGCAGCTTTTTCCATGGTTCCGCCTATCCCAACTCCGACGATAAGGGGAGGGCAGGGGTTGGCTCCAGCCGAGGTTACAGTTTGCAAAATAAAGTCCTTAACTCCCTCTATGCCATCGGAAGGCTTCAGCATTTGCAGCCTGCTCATGTTTTCGCTTCCGAATCCCTTTGGAGCAACGATTATTTTCAGCTTATCGCCCGGTACTATTTCTGTGTGGATAACCGCCGGCGTATTATCCTTCGTATTTATCCTGCTTATGGGATCTAGCACCGATTTTCGCAGGTAGCCTTTTTCATAGCCTCGGCGGACTCCCTCGTTTACAGCAGCTTCTAAATCCCCGCCGACTATATGGACATCCTGTCCAACTTCTAAAAATACGACGGCCATACCCGTATCCTGGCACAGGGGTATCCCCTCCAATTCAGCTATCTGAATATTTGCAAAAATTTGTTCAAATATATTTTTGCCAAACTCAGATGTCTCCTCCAGGCTCCGCTTTTTCAAAAGTTCCTTTACATCATCTCCTAGATGGCAGCAGGCCTTTACACATAAATCCTCAATGGTTTTAGTTATCTTATTAACGTGAACCTCCCGCATCTTATCCTCCTATCTAAGACCTTAATGTGTATTGTATATAGATTAGTTAATCACAAAAATAGGCAGCTGTAAAGATTATTGTCTGTAGATTATAAAGCGCTGGCAGGTGGTCAGAAAGCTATTTTTATATTATAATAGAAGAAGTGTTAAAAAAAGATGAAAAGCAATATACATAGGTTTTTGAAAGCAAGACTGGAGGTTTTATTAATATGAGTTTTAAATTCTGCTCTCTTTTCAGCGGGAGCAGTGGGAATGCCAGCTATATAGGAACTGAAAAAACCCACCTCCTTATAGATGCTGGATTTACTGGGAGAAAAATAGAACAGGCCCTTAAAGATATTGACATAGATCCATCAATGCTAGATGGCATATTGATAACCCACGAGCATACCGACCATGTACAGAGCGCTGGAGTTTTATCCCGAAGATACGACCTTCCCATATATGCCAACGAGGCCACCTGGGAGGCCATGGAGGATAAGCTCGGAAATATTAGCACAAAAAATATAAGAATCTTTGATAGCGACAGGGATTTTTATATAAAAGACATCAATATCCAACCCTACAGCATTCCCCACGATGCCGCCGACCCGGTAGGTTTCTGTTTTTTTCATGGCCGCAATAAAATTAGTATTATGACGGATTTGGGGCACACTAACAGTAAAATTATAAAAACAGTCATGGACTCCGATCTGATAGTGTTGGAAGCCAACCACGATATAGATATGCTGCGGGGAGGAACTTATCCCTGGCCCTTAAAAAGAAGGATTTTAGGGCGAAAAGGGCATCTATCTAATAAAGACGCTGGCCTAGCCCTTGTGGAGATGGTAAAAGGCAGCAAGCTCACCCACGTGCTGCTTGCTCATTTGAGCAAGGAAAACAATATACCCCATCTAGCTTATGAAACAGTAGTAAGCATATTGGAAGATCACGGAATCAGGAATGGGGAAGACATAGTTATAGATATGACCCACAGGGATAGGGCTAGCAATTTCTACCAGGTAGGATAATTCCATCGGTTGTCCATGGCTACCGGGAGGAAAGCTAGAAGCTATGGGAAAAGCCATCTATAAAGCTATCTTGTGGATACTCACTATGGCTATGATTGTTTCCATGGCGGCATGTGGCCGGTATACACCCAACGGGCCCAGGTACGAGTATAGGGAAGAAGAGCAAGAACAGCAGGGACAGCAACAAGAGGGAGCTCAGATACAGCTTAAAGCTTCCAGCGGATCGAGTTCTATAGCTCAGGTGGCCAAAAAAATAATTCCTTCTGTAGTGGGGATTTCCACTATACAGACTATCCGTGGTTCACTATTTAGTGAACCGCAGATAACCCAGGGAATTGGCTCAGGCGTTATAGTAGATCCCAATGGCTACATACTTACCAACGACCATGTGGCTGGAGGCAATCCTAGCAGCATAACTGTTATATTGAGCAACGGAGACGAACTGGAAGGAAAGACCCTGTGGTCAGATCCCACTTTGGATTTAGCAATAGTAAAGGTAAACGCTTCTAACCTGCCAGCAGCAACCCTGGGGAATAGTGAAAACCTGGAGATTGGAGAGATAGCTATTGCAGTCGGTACTCCGCTGGGGCTTCAGTTTCAACACACGGTCACTGCGGGGATTATAAGCGCTCTAAACCGCACTGTTAGGGTTACTACCAATCTAGGAGAAAATTTTATGGAAGATCTAATTCAAACAGATGCTTCCATAAATCCGGGAAATAGCGGAGGTCCCCTGGTTAACATAAGGGGAGAAGTGATTGGGATAAATACCATAAAGGTAACCACCGCTGAAGGAATGGGATTCGCCATCCCCATAGATGTAGCCAAGCCCATAATTCAGCACTTTCTAGAAGAAGGGGAGTTTGTTACCCCCTATATTGGGATAGTGGGCTTCGATAAGGAAATAGCATCCTACTATAAAAAAGACCCTAATATCCAGGATGGGGTATATGTGGTTGAAGTAGATACCCGTGGCCCTGCATATCAAGCCGGCATAAGAGTTGACGATATAATCACCATGGTAGGGGATCAGAAAGTTACCAAGATGCTAGAGCTTAGGAAGGCAATATACTCCTACAGGGTAGGGGATCAAGTAGAAATAAAAATCTTGCGAAATGGAGAGGAAAGGACTATTACAATGATATTAGAAGAAAAGCCGGTCTAATGTTTTTGGACCGTACAAATGGGATTGAGGGGGAGGCCATGGAAAATATAGAAAATATACAAGTTGAGCAAAACGCACAGGAGCAAAAAAGATGGCCCAGCATATTGGGGGTTAATACAGTTTATCTGATAGTGTTAATACTTTTAGTTCTAGCTCCTATTATAATAGAAACTCAGGCTCCTAGCCTTCAGGGCAGCCTGCAGTATTACATAAGATTATTCGTATTGGAGCTTGTATTGGTAGGCGGTCCGCCTTTGATCTATATGTTAATCTTTAAAATGGACATCAAAGAAATAGCAAGGTTTAATAAGATAAGGCCGGGAGAAGCATTTTTTGTAATAGGGATGGCGGTTCTAGGCTACGGGGTAATGATTATAGTAAACCTAATTTGGTATTGGATAGTGAGCCATATAGGCACTCCGATCGGTCAAGAACTGCCGCCTGTTACAAATTTAAGCCAGCTTTTGATGGCAGTGTTTACTATTGGTTTGGTGCCGGCCCTTGTAGAAGAATTTTTATTCAGAGGCCTAATTTTAAGGGGCTATGAGCGATTTGGCACTGCCGCTGCTATAGTGATGACGGGGATATTGTTCGGTATACTCCATATTCAGCTGATGAGCATCCGTTCAATCATTCTTCTAGGAATCATAATATCGTATGTGGTATACAGGACTAATTCTATCTTTGCGGGAGTTATATACCACTTTGTTCACAATACGGTTACGGTATTTTTCTTATTTATACAAAATGCCATACAAAAACTTTCAGGAGGGCTAGAGGCGGTGCCTCAGCAGGATCTATCCGCCC
>CALGOY010000171.1 GCA_937960725.1 uncultured Bacillota bacterium | reverse complement strand
TCCTACTCCATATATCACCTTAAATGGATCGGTGAAATTTTTGATATCCATATATCTCCTGAGCTTGCCTGACTGTACGCTGTGGTAGGTAACGGACTTTTCCCGGGCAATTAGCTCACGCTCTATACCATTTTTAGTACCGATATAATGTATATCCCAGCCTTCTTTTAAAAGCTCCGGAATTAAGGCAATATTAGGGGTTACATGCCCCGCTGTTCCGCCTCCTGTTAAAACAATTCTCTTCATGGGAAGAACCTCCCGCCTATTATACTTGTTCAGGCGCACTAAGCCCGATTAACCTTAATCCATTGGCCAAAGTAATTTTAGTTGCTTGAACTAACGCCAATCTTGCATTGCGTAGCGCCTGATCTTCTACTAATATGGAATGTTCGTGATAAAAGCGGTTGAAATCCTGAGCCAGATCAACCAAATAGCGGGTAATTATGGAAGGTTCTAATTCCTCCATAGCAGTATATACCTTCTCTGGGAATAGATAGAGGGTCTTGGCTAATTGATACTCTTCCTTGCTGCTAAGAATGGAAGAGTCAAAATCTAAACTAACTTCTTCATCGGCCTTTCTCAGTACGCTACAAGCCCTAGCATGGGTATACTGGACATAGGGCCCCGTCTCCCCATCAAAGTTTAATATCTCATCCCAAGAGAAGGAGACATCTTTTATCCTGTTGCTGTATAGATCACTGAATACTACGGCTCCTACTCCCATCTGTCTTGCGATTTCATCCTTATTTTCTAAATGGGGGCTCTTTTCTTCTATAATAGCCCTGGTTTTTTCTATGGCCTTGTTAAGAATATCTTCTAGCAGCACCACCTTACCCTCTCGGGTAGCCATCTTCTCTCCTCCAAGGCTTACAGTTCCAAAAGGCACATGGATAAGCTGGTCTGCCCAATCATAACCCATTAGTTCGATAACCTTAAACCATTGTTTAAAATGCAGGCTCTGTGAAACTCCTGTAACATATATGCATTTTTCGAAATCATAGGTTTTTTTCCTGTAAATGGCAGCAGTAATATCCCGGGTCGCATAGAGAGTGCTGCCGTCTTTCTTTAAAATCATACATGGAGGCATATCATATTCTTCCAGATCTACGATCTGAGCTCCTTCACTTTCTTTTAACAAGCCTTTCTCCTTCAGCTCTTCTATTACGGGCTGCATTTTATCCTCATAGAAGCTTTCTCCCGCATAGGAATCAAAAGTGATGCCCAGTATTTCATAAACCCGATTGAATTCTTTTAGGCTGATGTCTTTAAACCATCGCCATAGGGAAAGGGCTTCTTCATCTCCCTTCTCCATCTTAACAAACCAAGCCCTGGCTTCGTCTTCCAGCGCGGGATTTTCTTCAGCCTCTTTATGAAATTTAACGTAAAGGGACATAAGTTCCTTTATTTGACCATTTTCGACCGCTTCTTTACTTCCCCATTTCTTATAAGCAACGATGAGCTTACCGAACTGGGTCCCCCAGTCTCCTAGGTAGTTAATTCCGATACAATTATAACCCATAAATTCGAATATCTTATATAAAGAATTTCCAATTACTGTAGATCTAAGATGTCCTATGTGAAAAGGCTTGGCAATGTTAGGGGATGAATAGTCGATTACGATATTCTTTCCCTTTCCTATATCCCGGGAGCCATATTTATCCCCTTTATTTATTATCGTTTCTAAAACTTCCCTTATAAAAATGCTCTTGTTTAAAAAGAAATTAAGATATCCTGAAACCGCTTCAGCTTTCTCAATTGAATCTGGAAGCTGGATATTATTCATCAAATCCTCAGCGATTTGAACAGGGGATTTTCTAAATATTCGGCTCAATTTAAAGCAAGGAAGAGCCACATCCCCCATATCTGGATTTGGAGGATACTCTAATAATTCATAAATTTCTTCAGTACTTAAGCCTTCAATTTTTTCACTCAAAATATCCGCAACTTTTTGCTTTATATCTATCATCGTGAAATACTCCTTTTTATTAATTTTTTTCCCGTTTTTGTGTTTATAATACCATATTGTCACAAAATTGAACAGGGGGGTGAGAAAAAATAAATAAAAAACCACATAGTTATCCACATCTTTTTAAAAATTTTAAGCCTAATTTATAAGTAATCCACATAATTATCAACATTATCCACAATTGTGGATCTTATTAATCCACATTTTATATCTATTTTTATCCACATTTTCTGTTAATTACTGATTAAACAGATTATAGATGGAAAGATATAGAGTTTAATGCTATTTACAGTCAATTTTTAAAATCCACAATTATTTAGATTTTTATTTATGACATAAACTCTAAGTTTATGGAAAACATAATATTTAGAATATTAGTAGGAGGAATACAGATGGAACTGACGGATAAGGAAAAAAAGTTGCTAGAAGATCTACTGCAAATAGAATACCTCTGTATGCATAAATATCAAGTTTTTACTACACAGGCGGTAGATCCACAGATTAAAAATATTTTCAATATGGCATATCAACAAGAAGTAAGGCATGCAAATACTATAAAATCCCTACTGCAGCAAGGAGGATTTCAGCCTCCCCAGGATCAATCATAACTAAAGTTAAATAGTAAGTGAAAGGAGAAGTTAAATGCCTCAAAATCAACTTTCAGACAGGGACATGCTTTTAGATGCTATCATGACGGAGAAGTATGTTTCTTCTGCATACAATACCGTCATACTAGAAGCCGTCAATGACAATATAGTTAGAACGCTGCAGGATATACAGCAGGAGGAACAAAATCATGCAAAACTCTTTTTCGAAGCGCTGCACAACCATGGCTGGTACGATGTCCAAGGCGCCCGTATAAATCAAGAAGCAAAAAATAGAATAAACAAACAAATAGCCAACCAATTGGAAGTGAGAATTCAGCAGATGGAGCAAGCAAATAGAGCTCAAACTGATTTTATGAATTAAAGCATCAAAAATGGAAGTATATTTTCTATATACTTCCATTTTTTATTTATATTATATAGGATTGCAGCTAGCTATTTTTAATGTTAAAATTAAAGTCTACTATCACAATTTATTTTAAATAGATAATCCTGCTCTATAGGGGAGATATACGAATGAGGTTTGGGGATGATAATCAAAAAACAATATATATATTGCTGACATATACCGGTTCCTTATTGTCAAAAGTAATCAAAAAGTATATAAAGTGCGACTACACCCATGTGTCCTTAAGCCTGGATATTGATTTGACAGAGCTATACAGCTTTGGAAGGCTTAGGCCTACGAATCCGTTTTTTGCAGGCTTCGTAAAGGAAGATATTAAAAATGGAACCTATGCTTACTTTACTAATACTAAATGCTGTCTTTATTCTATCGATGTAGATATAGAACAGTACAATCGGTTGAAAGAGTGGATTCATAGGTTTAGATTAGAAAAAGACAAATATTCCTATAACTTAATTGGATTCTTAGGAGTTATTATAAACAGGCCGATATACCGCAGGTATTCGTATTTCTGCTCTCAGTTTGTAGCTTATATACTCGAACAAAGCGGGATAAAGTTATTCGATAAGCATCCCGCACTGGTTACTCCCTATGATTTTCAAACAAATCCCCGCTTAAATAAAATATACGAAGGCCGGCTCATGGAATATAATCCTATTTCGATTTCTTTTGAACATGATCGCCCCGAAAGTTCGGGCTGATCAGCCCGGTTTGCTGTATGAAGCC
>CALGOY010000170.1 GCA_937960725.1 uncultured Bacillota bacterium | reverse complement strand
GAACCCACGCTGCCAGCTTGGAAGGCTGGAGTTCTACCACTGAACTACACCCGCAATCTTGTGCTGACAATTTTAGATTGTACCACATTTAATTCATAATGTCAACATGTTTTTATTTTTTTATGTTTGTTTTGTTATATAATTTTGGGGGGACAAATTTAGTATAAACTAAATGATCTATTAGGTCAACCCTAAAATAAAAAAAACAATTATCTAAAAATTCTCTATAAACACATAATACTCTTTATCATTTTACTATTATTATACATACCTATCGCAAATTATTCAGATACTCTTCTAATTGTTTCTTCATCTTTCGAAGCGCAACTCCACGGTGGCTTATTTGATTTTTCTCATGCTGGTCTAATTCTGCAAAGGTTTTGTTATATTTGTCCACTATGAACAGAGGATCATAGCCAAATCCGTTTGTTCCCTTGGGAAAATAACCGATTCTTCCTTCGCATATTCCTTCTGAAGTTAAAATTTGTCCATTTGGAAAGGCTACGGCAATTACACATCTAAACCTTGCCGTACGCTTTTCTTCTGGTATATTTGCCATCAGTTGTAGAAGCTTTTTATTGTTTTGTTCATCCGTGGCCTCAGCCCCAGCAAATCTTGCAGAAAAAACTCCAGGCCTGCCGCCTAAAACATCTACTTCTAGACCAGAATCATCTGCCAGAGTTATTTCACCAGTATATTTCATGACTTCTACAGCTTTCTTTATAGCATTTCCTTCGAATGTATCTTGATCTTCTTCAATACTAATTTCAAAACCCAGCTCTTTTAATGATAGAAACTCAAATGGCAAGTCTTTAAACACTTCTTCTATTTCAGATAACTTTCCAGGATTGCCTGTTGCTATAACGAGTTTTTTCATCGGCGCTTCCTCCCTCTAAAAGTTATTCGATATCTCCAATTACTGCTTGTTGCAAGGCGATTAATTGGGCTATTCCTGCTTGTCCAACTTCTAATATCGATAAAAGACTATCAACGCTAAAAGGCTCCTTTTCAGCAGTTCCTTGGATTTCAATAATTTTTCCACTTCGAGTCATAACTAGATTCATATCGACGACAGCTTGAGAATCTTCCTCATAGCATAGATCCAGCAATATTTCGTTGTCACATATTCCTACGCTCACTGCAGCTACATAGTCTATAATAGGATTTTTCTCAATTATTCCCTTTTGAAGCATGTGCTTTATACACAATGCCAGTGCCACGAATCCTCCCGTAATCGATGCTGTTCTCGTTCCTCCATCGGCTTGTATTACATCGCAGTCAATCCAGATAGTTCTTTCTCCTATTAAATCAAGATTGATAGCAGAACGCAAAGACCTTCCGATAAGCCGTTGAATTTCCTGAGTTCTTCCCTCCAACCTTCCTCTACTTGCCTCTCTTACTTTTCGCACTTGAGTAGAGGCTGGAAGCATTGAATATTCACCTGTAAGCCATCCTTTCCCTGTTCCTTTTAAAAACGGGGGTACTTTATCATCTATAGTTGCAGTGCAAATAACCTTTGTATCTCCAATTTCAATCAATGCTGATCCAGGAGCATGGGAAATAAAGTCAGTGATTATCTTGGTAGGTCTTAATTCATCGTTTTTTCTATGATCAATCCTTTGCAATTATAAGCCTCCTTCTAAAATATTAATTGATGGGCTGTCAGATGAATATGACAGCCCTATTAGTTAATATTCATTTGCAAAAACTGATGTTGCTAGCCAATCCGAGCCTTTATATTCCTTGCCGTCCACCATTATTTTTACATGATATGCCTCCGGATATTGTTTAGCAGTCATATAAATTGATTTTAACACTGCTTCTTCATTTGGCGAATCCTCTAAAGCAGCAAACTCTTTGCTAAAATTAATATAAGCAATTCCATCATCTATCTGTACCCCTAATAATTCAGTGCCAACCGGAATATCCATATTTAAATTGCTATCGGCTTTGGGACCTTTTAAAAGCTCTTCTATGGCAGTTTCCAAGCTAGATTCTGTAGCTGAAGTAAACCTAGTAACAGGTACTAGATAATCATACTGGCTTGGCGATGTAGTATGGAAGAAAACTGTAACCCTCGCTCCATCGCCATCGCTGTCTGGACTCAGCTCTGGATTGATATCTTTAGGTTCTATAGGTTCTCCTACCTTAGTTCCAAATTTTAGAGTATTGACAATTTGCCCCTCAAACATAAATTGAACTCTATCAATCGTTGGAAACTCTGTCAACGTAAGCACAACACCGTTAACCATATTGCTTTCAGCTATAGCATCCATGCACTCCATAGCTGCCTTACTAAGATCAACTTTTGCCAACCCATCATTAATAGACATTCCGAGTATCTCAGTATTAGCTGGCAACAATGGCCTTAAACCCATTGACAAAAAATCTTCTTGAGTTTCCGGAGAATCCACCAATTTTGCTAGGGCTGCTTTAGCTATTCCCTCTTCCCAAGGTATTTTTCGCATAACCGGAACTAAATATCCAGAATCGTCTTGGTAATATAATACTGTTTCTCGCATATTGCTATCTTCTTCATCTTCTCTTTCCAGATTAGCACTAACTTCATCCATAGGTTCCTCTTCTTGTTTTTTTCCACAGCCAGTAATTATAAGTACAAATACTAATAATAGGGCAATGAAAGTGATGCTCTTTTTTAACAATATGGTCTCCCCCCTTACCAATCTCTTGATACTATTTATATTACTGTGTAGAGGGGAGTATGTCTGATGACATTACTATTTTATCATATATTTTATTTAGTTTGTATTTTTAAAATTTTATCCATGGCTATTTTTATTTAATGGAGTATATAGTATAATGGAAACTGATATGGAGGAATGTACAAATGGCATTTGATGGAATATTGTTAAACTGTGTCATTAATGAACTGGAAGAAAAAATATTAAACGGCAGAATTGATAAAATATATCAACCAGAAAAAGATGAGATTATTATTTTAATCCGAAATAAAGGCAGTAATTACAGACTACTTCTTTCTGCTAATCCCAACAACAGCAGGATGCATCTAACTCAGATTAGCAAAGATAACCCCTTATCTGCACCGATGTTTTGTATGCTTCTCAGAAAGCATCTATTAGGCGGGCGGATAATTAATATAGAGCAGCCACAATTTGAGAGAATAGCTGTTATCCACGTAAAAAACAAAGATGAATTAGGGGATTTGACCGTTAAAAAGCTTATAATTGAAATAATGGGAAGACACAGCAATATTATTCTGGTGGACAAAACAAACAAAATACTAGACAGTATAAAACATGTCAGCCAGGAAATGAGCAGAGTACGCCAGGTTTTGCCCGGTAAACAATATATATTCCCACCTTCCCAGGGAAAGCAAAATCCTCTAGCTCAAGATTTTGGGTCAGTCCTAGAGTTTATTGAAAGCTCAAATACAGCTCAAAAACCAGATAAACTAATAAGCAGCGGTTTCACAGGAATATCAAGGGTATCCGCCCGAGAAATTGTATTTAGGGCTATAGGGCAAAAGGAGTGTAGTATAAAAAGTCTTTCCCCAGAGGAGAAAAGTAAACTGGCTTCTTCTTTTATAGATTTTTTTGAAATGATAAAAACAAAGAATTTTCACCCCTGTATATTAAAAGATGATCAAGAAAGGCTTATTGATGTATTCCCCGTTTTATTCTACCACTACCCCCTAGACTATCAGAAGCATTTTGCTTCTATATCTGAAGCTCTAGATTTGTTTTATAGGGAACGCGATAAAAAGGATAGAATGAAACAGCTATCTTCTAATTTATTTAGGGTTTTGAATACTAATTTAGAGCGGGCTCAGAACAAGCTGGGAGTTTTGTTAGAAGAGATGAGGGATGCTGAAAAAGCAGAAACTTATAAGCTATGGGGAGAACTAATAACAGCCAACATATATAATATTCCAAAGGGAGCTGAAGAAGTCCAATTGGTCAACTATTATGATGAAAACGGAGCAACAGTTTCCATTCCCATGGATCCTAAAAAATCCCCCGCCCAAAATGCACAAGCTTATTTTAAAAAGTATAATAAAGCAAAAAATGCCATAGAGATGGTCGGTAAGCAAATTAAAGAAACAAGAGAAGAGATTATTTATATAGAAAATCAACTGCATAATCTGGAGAAATGTACCGACGAAGCAGATATAGAAGAAATAAGAGAAGAACTCATCAAGGAAGGCTATATAAAAAACAACAGTAGAAAAAAACGCCCGCCAAAGCCGACGCCTTCAAAACCCCATCATTTTATATCTTCAGACGGATTTGATATTTTTGTTGGAAAAAATAATGCTCAAAATGACAGGCTAACTTTAAAAACAGCTTCTTCTGAAGATATATGGATGCACACAAAAGATGTCCCAGGTTCCCATGTTATTATAAAAACACAGGGCCGCAGTATACCCGACAGTACCCTATATGAAGGAGCAATGCTTGCTGCTTATTTTAGTAAAGCAAGAACATCTTCCAATGTGGCGGTGGATTACTGCCCTAGAAAAAATGTAAAAAAGCCTAGAGGAGCAAGGCCCGGAATGGTCATTTATGAAAACTACAATACTATATACGTTACCCCTTCAGAGGCAGAAATCGGAAAGATGAGGAAAGTCTAATAGACCCTCATCTTTCCCTTTTCTCTAACGTAATCATGGCTTTTATAGGTATCCTCTGTTTTTTCATTGCCTATATAATGGAGATCAGCGGTAATAGTAACCAAATGCTCATTTTTATTATGTTTGATTTGTATATTGCTAACCCTTCCATCATCTTGGCGGTATAATAAATAACTATCTAGAATTTCTTTTGCATTTTCCTCAGTGACATCTTCATATACTAAAAAATAATCTTTCTCATTAATTTTTAAGTTTATCTGGTATAAGCCATCCTTCTGACTTCTAGATTCAAATATGCTATTTAGCATATTTTCACACCTTACTGGATATATTCATAGATATAGCATAGTATTACCGACTTTATATACATATATCCAGAAAGCTTATGTAATGTATTAACTAATTAGAAATATATTTACTTCCTGGTTTAATTGCAGGCAATCCCTGTTTGCACAATGGACAATCATCTTTGTCAAAGGAAGGGATGTCCATGGAAATTACTGCATTGAATTTGCAGCCAAAGTCTAATTTACCATTGCTGCGATCAACAATTGCTCCTACCCCGACTACATTGCTTCCAGCTTTATTAACCAATTCTATTACTTCTTTTACTGAGCCTCCTGTGGTAACTACATCCTCCACTACCAATACATTGGAGCCCTGTGGAATTTTAAAACCCCGCCTTAAGGTCATAATTCCATTTTCCCGTTCTGCAAATAAGGCTTGTACTTTTAATGCTTTAGCCACTTCATAAGACAATATTATTCCTCCGATAGCAGGCCCTATAACTATATCGATATCATCTTCGCTAAAAGCTTGTGCTAAGATACTAGCTATCTGCTCACCATAGCTTGGATATTGAAAGATTCGGGCACACTGTAGGTACTGAGAGCTATGCCGGCCAGATGTTAAAATAAAATGTCCCTCCATCAATACTCCAATTTTTTTTAACATTTCCAATATATTCTTTTTATCCATTACCTCTGTCCTCCTTTTATTTAGAATTAGCTATAAAATAAGACCGCCAATAAGTTCATGTATATCCTCTATATTATGAACCTTCATGTATTCTATTAAACCCTCTAGGATATCTAGCATAGCAGTAGGAGAGGCCAGGTTTGCCGTTCCTACCGACACCGCCGTTGCACCGGCTAGAAGAAATTCTACAGCGTCTTCCCCTGTCATAATTCCTCCCATTCCAATGACAGGTATATCAACCGCTTGGGCCGCCTGCCAAACCATACGCAAGGCCACCGGTTTGATAGCAGGCCCCGACAGTCCTCCTGTTATATTAGCCAGTATTGGCTTTCTAGTGCTAATATCAATTGCCATTCCCAGCAAGGTGTTTATTAAAGATATGGCATCAGCTCCTCCCTCTTCTGCAGCACGGGCATTTTCCCTTATATCTCGCACATTTGGAGTTAATTTGACTATTAGAGGCTGACTACAGCATTCTTTAACTGCTTTTGTCACTTCATACACCATGCCAGGATCTGCACCAAATGACACTCCCCCTTGTTTCACATTAGGACAGGATATATTTAGCTCGATAAAGTCTACTGTAGCCTCTTGTAGTTTTGCTGCCATTTGGCAGTACTCATCGATGGTATTTCCATTGATATTTACGATAATTTTAGTCCTGTATTGTTTTAACTTAGGTAAATCATTATTGATGAAATGATCGATACCTGGATTTTGTAATCCCACACTGTTTAAAATTCCAGATGGAGTTTCTGCAATACGAGGAGGTGGATTGCCTTTTCTAGGCTTTAGGGTCAATCCCTTAACTGAAATGGCTCCTATTTTATTCAAATCAATATAATCCGCATACTCTATGCCAAACCCGAAGGTTCCCGAAGCAGCGATAATTGGATTGTCTAAAACAATCCCTGCTATCTCAACTGATAAGTTAGGATTATTCATCAAACATAACCTCCTGACTGTTAAAAACTGGCCCATCAACGCATACTCTTTTATAATCCCATCCGTTATTTGTGATGATAGCACAGGAACAAACTAAGCAACCTCCTATGCCGCAACCCATTCGCTCTTCTAGGGATATCTGACAGGGTATGTTATATTTTTTCGATATTCTTTGTAGATCCTTAAGCATAGGAACAGGTCCGCATCCCAATATGAGATCAGGGCTCTGCTTTTCCAAAAGTTTGATTAGAGCATCGGTAGCAAAGCCTTTTTCCCCTAAACTTCCATCATCCGTTGAAATAAAAACTTGACTACATAAATTTTGGAAATCGTCAAGCTGATAAGCAGCTGATTTATTTTTAAAGCCGATACAAGCCGTTATATCTAGATAGCTCCATTTTTGTGCAGCCAGCTTCAATGGAGCAACCCCACAACCTCCCCCTACTAGACAAAGGCTCTTTACGCTTGATTTAACACTATAGCCTTTTCCCAAAGGACCTATGAGATCTATGTCTACTTCGTTAGGCTTTAAGCTAGAAAGCAGCTTAGTTCCTTTGCCCACCAGCTGATAAACCAAATCTATAGTTCCATTGTCTTCATCTATTCCATTGACGCTTATTGGTCTGCGCAATATAAGCGAAGAATCCTTAGGGATTTTTATATGCACAAATTGTCCAGGGACTACATTATGGGCAATATACGGAGCAAATAAGGTCAGTTTATAAGTCCCATTGGCTATTTTTTCATTTTTAACAATGGGACTCTTTATAATCTCTCTTTTCATACTATTTCCTCCAGTGAATATATTTCAGTAGTATAATCGCTTAATCCTAAGGCTATGCTCTCTGCAAAAGCCCTAGCTGTATCTAAGGAAGTTAGACATGGTATGGAATTTTCTACTGCCATCCGGCGGATTTTAAATCCGTCCCTTTGGGGAATCCTCCCCTTAGTAGGAGTATTTATTATAATATCGAACTTTCTCTTTTCAATATAATCCTTGATGTTCGGAGAGGTATCGCTAATTTTTCTAACAACATTTGCAGCAACGTAGTTTGAATTAAGAGCCCATGCAGTGCCGGGAGTGGCAAATATAGAAAAACCTAACTGTTCATATTTGGACGCAACAGATATGGCTTCCTTCTTATCAGTATCAGCTACTGTAATAAGGATATTTCCTTGGCTTGGCAAGATATAACCTGCTCCTGTCAATCCCTTGTATAATGCTTCTGCTAAAGTCTTTCCAATTCCCAACACCTCACCGGTAGACTTCATCTCGGGTCCTAGGCTGACCTCCACAAGAGGTAGTTTTTCAAAGGAAAATACGGGAACTTTCACAGCGACGGCATCTCCTGATGGATGAAGGCCAATTCCATATCCCATATCTTTTAACTTTTCACCCATTGCTGCCCTAGTTGCCAGTTCAATCATTGGAATTCCCGTGACTTTACTAATAAAAGGCACTGTTCGGCTAGAGCGGGGATTAACTTCTATAACATATAGCTCTCCTAAATGTTCAACATATTGAATATTAATCATCCCTTTAACTTCTAAAGCTCTGGATAATTTCCTAGTGTATTCTATAATCTTATCTATAACTTTCTGTGAAAGAGATTGAGCTGGATATACAGAAATACTATCTCCCGAGTGAACTCCGGCTCTTTCAATATGCTCCATTATACCAGGAATTAAAACCTCTTCCCCATCACATATAGCATCTACCTCGATTTCTTTGCCTACCAGGTATTTATCTATAAGCACAGGGTGCTCTTGTTTAGTTTGATTAGATATAATACGCATATATTCTCGGATGTTATCCTCATTATATGCTATTTCCATTCCTTGTCCTCCTAGCACATAGGAGGGCCTTACTAGGACTGGGTAGCCGAGCCTTTCCGCTGCTTCAACTGCTTCTTCTTCAGTAAATACAGTTGTTCCATCTGGTCGGGGTATTTTTAGGGTAGCCAACAAGCTGTCGAATTCCTTTCTATCCTCAGCCCGATGGATTGAGTCCGGACCAGTTCCTATTATAGGATATCCTGCCGATGCCACGGCCTTAGCTAGCTTGATAGCCGTCTGTCCGCCAAACTGGACCACTACGCCTTCCGGCTTTTCTAACTCCAATATATTCAATACGTCTTCGGAAGTAAGAGGCTCAAAATACAACCTATCTGATATATCAAAATCTGTACTTACAGTTTCTGGATTATTGTTGATTGTAATTACTTCATATCCTAGCTTTTTCAATGAATTTATACAGTGGACACAGCAATAGTCAAACTCTATCCCCTGCCCAATCCTTATAGGACCAGAGCCAAGTACAGCTATTTTTTTATGAATGCTGGGCTTTATATTGCTTTCTCCACTATATGTTGAATAATAGTAAGTCCCCTGAACATCAAAAACGCTGTGGCATGTATCTACCATTTTATAGGCAGGTTTTATATTCCACTCTTTTCTAAGGGCTGCAATATCCGAACTTGAAACCTTCAAAAATCTTGCAATAGCGGTATCCGAAAAACCTAATCTTTTTGCTTCTTTCAATTTGGCCGGACTTATATCTTGGATACTATGTTTTTTAAGCTCTTCTTCTAGAAGTACTATACGGCGGATTTTATCAAGGAAAAAAGGATTAATAGCGGTTAATTCTTCAACTTTATCTATAGATACTCCCCTTCTAAAAGCCTCTGCTATTAAAAACATCCTTTCGTAAGTCCGCTGTTTTAATTTTTGATTTAATTTTTCATCAGATAGATTAGATAGTGTCTGCGATTCTAGAGAATCCATGCCAATTTCTAGAGAACGCACAGCTTTTAATAGTGCTTCCTCCAAGTTGCTCCCGATGGCCATTACCTCTCCTGTAGCTTTCATTTTAGTACCCAAACTCTTATCTGCTTTTACAAATTTATCGAAGGGCCATCGGGGTATCTTTACTACTGTATACTTAACCTCTGGCTCAAAGTCTGCTCCAGATTTTCCATTAATCTGTTTTACAATTTCATCTAAGCTATACCCAATTGCAATTTTGGTAGATACTCTGGCAATCGGATAGCCAGTAGCTTTAGAGGCTAGGGCGCTAGAGCGACTAACCCTTGGATTAACTTCTATAACATGATATTCCTTTGTCTGGGGATTTAAGGCAAACTGGACATTGCATCCCCCTTCAATCTCCAATGAGTTAATAATCTTAAGCGCTGCTTTCTTTAGCATCTGCTTTTCATCTGGAGTCAAAGTCTGACAGGGAACTACGACAATACTATCGCCCGTATGGATACCGACTGGATCAATATTTTCCATATCACATACAGCTATACAGTTTCCATCTCCATCCCTTATAACTTCATATTCTATTTCTTTCCAACCGGCTACTGATTTTTCAACTAACACTTGATGAACCCTGCTCAGCCGTATTCCATCCGAAACAATCCTCTTCAACTCTTCAGGGTTATGTGCTATTCCTCCCCCTGTACCTCCCAGGGTATAAGCTGGACGTACGACTACCGGATAGCCAATCTCGCCTGCAAACTCTAAGGCAGTTTTCACATCTTCTGCAATGATGCTTTCAATTATAGGTTCCCTAATCGCTATCATCGCCTTCTTAAATTCTTCTCTATCCTCTGCTTTCTTTATAGAAGTCATGGAGGTTCCAAGAAGTCGGACATTGTGTTGCTCTAAAAAACCGCTTTCAGCTAGTTCCATAGCTAGATTTAGTCCGGTTTGGCCTCCAAGGGTTGGTAGTATGCTGTCCGGCCTTTCCTTTAATATGATTTTTTTGATTGTATTTACCGTTAGAGGCTCTATATAGACATGATCCGCCATGGTTTTATCTGTCATTATAGTAGCCGGATTGCTGTTTACAAGCACTACTTCAATGCCCTCCTCTTGAAGGGCCCGACAAGCCTGAGTTCCAGCATAATCAAACTCAGCAGCCTGTCCTATTACAATTGGACCAGAGCCTATAACAAGCACTTTTTGTATAGTATTGTCCCTAGGCATGTTGATTCCTCCTAAATTTGCTAAAATAGTTTTGCAAACTCCTCCCGCATTTTCAACACTTCCGCTCGAGAAGCTTGGGCAAACTGCTCAGGCGTAAATTTACTGTTCCACGGTTCCCGACTATAGGCGCAGATAACGCTGCGAGAAGCATTGACAACAGCCCCTAGCCCCTTCTCATCAAAGCATTGTAATATATCTTCTGCCCGACCTCCCTGAGCCCCATAACCCGGTATTAGAAAAAAGCTATTAGGCATTATCTGACGAAGCTCTGATAGTTGCCTGGGGTAAGTAGCACCTACAACCGCGCCTACCCGGCTGTATCCAAATTCCCCAATACTATCTTTACCCCACTCGCTCACTTTTTCTCCAACGTGTTGATATAGCGGCTTATTATCTATCTGTAGATCTTGAAATTCTCCGGAAGAAGGGTTGGACGTCTTTACAAGTACAAATATTCCTTTATCATATTTATTACAATCTTCTATAAATGGCTTAATTCCATCTATTCCCAGATAAGGATTAACAGTTATAAAATCTGAAGGAAAGGCTTCATACTGGGCTTCTTTGACCTGAGTTTTTCCAAGATATGCAGTTGAATATGCCTCGGCGGTAGAACCAATATCATTGCGCTTTACATCGGAGATTACTATAAGCCCCCTTTCTTTTGCATAACGGGCGGTTTTTTGGAAAGTCTCTAGTCCAGCAATTCCGTACATTTCATAATAAGCTATCTGCAGTTTTACAGCTGGAATTAGATCATACACTTCATCTATTATTCTTTTGTTAAACTCTTCAATTGCCAAAGTTGCATTTTTTAAACTGGGATACTTTGAACAATATTTTTCGATGAGAAAGTCGGGCAGATATTCTAGCCTGGTATCTAGTCCAACTACCGAAGGATTTTTCTTTTCTAATATATTGGAAATCAACTGATCTATCAATCATATCCACCTCTTTCATATAATTTTTCCATTGTCATATACTACTCTACCATCGACGATGGTGTATACAATTCTCCCTTTTACTTTTTTGCCGTGAAAAGGAGAATTTTTACCTTTTGAATAGAATTTTTCTACGTCGATTATATACTCATCTTTGTCACTGGCAATGGTTATATCCGCTGCTTTCCCGACTTCCAAAGTTCCTCCATCTATTTTGAATATTTTAGCTGGAATAGTACTCATTTTTTTTACTAGTTCAACCATTGATATGATTTTTGGTTCCACTAAATTTGTATATCCTAAGGCAAAAGCAGTTTCAAATCCCGATATACCACTGGCAGCCAAAGTATATTCAACTTCTTTTTCATCCCTATGATGAGGGGCGTGGTCTGTTGCTATTATGTCTATGGTTCCATCTTGTAGGCCGACTTTTATAGCCTCCACATCTTCTTCAGTGCGCAGAGGCGGATTTACTTTAGTATTGGTATCATAGCCTTCTACCCATTTTTCATTAGCTGAGAAATAATGGGGAGCAGTTTCACAGGTTACTGCTATTCCTATCTCCTTAGCTTTACGAATAATTTCCACAGAGCCTTTGGTACTGACATGGGCGATGTGAAGTGGTGCTTTAGTTATCTTTGCCAGTATAACGTCCCGTGCTACCATCACTTCTTCTGCAGCCGGCGTTATACCTTTTAACCCTAGTATAGTAGAAATTGTTCCTTCATTCATTACCCCATCTCCTACAAGAGATTTATCCTCACAATGGGATATTAAAGGAATTCCCCATTGTCCGGCATACTCTAATGCTAAACGCATAATGCGGGAGTCGGATACCGGATCTCCATCATCGGATAAAGCGATGACTCCTGCATCTAGAAGCTCTTTCATTTCAGTTAGCTCCTTGCCTTTTCTCCCCTTCGTTATGGCTCCAATGGGGTATACCTTGACCTTTCCTTCTGCGGTTGCTTTCATCTTTATAAAGTTTACTACAGCGGCATTATCTATAGCTGGCTCTGTATTGGGCATACATGCAATGCTGGTAAATCCCCCTGCAGCAGCACTTTTGGTCCCTGAAGCAATGTCTTCTTTATATTCAAATCCCGGCTCTCTAAGATGGCAGTGAGCATCTACAAACCCAGGCATAACCCATAACCCTTCCGCATCTATTACTCTATCTGCCTTATGGGATAGATCGCTGCAGCTTATTTCTACAATTTTACCGTTATCTATGAGAATATCTCCCTTATGATAGCTATCGCTTATCCCATCGATAATTTTTCCGTTATGAATACATAACATTTTTATGCTCCCTCCTCCGAGTTATTAGATACAAAAGCGCCATCCTCACAGCTACTCCATTAGTTACCTGTTCGTTAATGGTTGAATTATCACTATCGGCAATATCGGAAGTTATTTCAATTCCCCTGTTAATAGGGCCGGGATGCATTATTAAGGCGTCCTTTCGAGCTAGCGAAATCCTTTCTTTGTTAAGCCCAAACACATTTGAATATTCTCTCATAGATGGTAGGAGTCCCTGCTCTTGCCTCTCTTTCTGCAATCGCAGCGCCATAACTACATCTGCACCTTCTACAGCCTCTTCTACACTTTCAGCTACCTCAACCCCTATTTCTTCAAGGCCTGGCGCCATTAGAGTAGAGGGGCCTGCTACACGAATTTTGGCTCCCATTTTGCTTAATCCCCATATATTGCTTCTAGCAACTCTGCTGTGCAGTATATCGCCAATTATCGCTACCTGAAGCCCTCGGAAACCTCCTTTTTTCTCCCGAATCGTAAACATATCTAATAACGCCTGGGTAGGATGTTCGTTCATTCCGTCTCCGGCATTGATGACCGATGCACTTACATTGCGGGCTAAGAGATGAGGAGCTCCCGATAGGGGATGCCTTATTATAATTACATCTACTCCCATTCTTTCTATGGTTCTTCCAGTATCGATAAGGCTTTCACCTTTAGCTACGCTGCTAGACGATGCTGATATATTGGCGGCACTGGCACTCATATATTTGCTAGCCAGTTCAAAAGATAGCCGGGTTCTTGTACTATTTTCATAGAATAAAGTTACTATGGATTTTCCCTGAAGATGGGGAGTTTTCTTGTTGTTTGTTGTTAGAATATATTTCATTAATTCAGCTGTATCCAATATTTCATTTATTTCATCGGAGGTCACATCCCTTAACCCCAAGAAATCTTTCCTGGACAGAGCCATCCAATCACCAACCCTTTCCTTTGTAAATTATAAGCTTCAAAAAAACAGGCACAAAAAAAGCCTTGATATAAGGCTATCAAGGCTTACAAATACAGATAAAGTAATAAATACATAAGTAAGTAGTAGTATCTGTACTCCCTTGACAGCCTCACAGGACTGTATTAAAGGGGGTAACTTACTTTTCTGCTATAGTTACTTTATTTACTTTGTCTATCTCCATCAGACAGACGTTAACCACTTCACTTTTTGAAGTTGGAACATTCTTACCAACAAAATCCGCCCGAATTGGTAGCTCCCGGTGTCCTCTATCTACAAGAACCGCAAACTGAATAGCTGCAGGTCTCCCAAGGTCGATTAAGGCATCCATAGCTGCTCTGGCTGTTCTTCCGGTATATAGGACATCATCCACCATGACGAGAATTTTTTCGTTTATATCAAAAGAAATGTCCGTTCCATTTATCACTGGATGCTCCGCTAGCATCGATAGATCATCGCGGTATAGGGTGATATCCAATATTCCAACCGGTACATCTTGTTTTTCATATTCTTTAATTTTCTTGGCAAGTCGCTGAGCTAATGGAACACCCCTGCGCTGAATTCCAATAAGGGCTACATTTTCAACTCCCTTGTTTCTTTCAATAATCTCATGGGCAATACGGGTAAGAGCCCGGTTTATTGCAGCCTCATCCATTATCGTTGCTTTTTCAACCATATACATCACCTCATTAAAAAGCGCCATACCGTTTGGTAAGGCGCTATTTATACATATCATCACACGAAAATTAGATTAGAACATAACATATGGTTATGTTATAACACCTTACCGGACTCACGGGCCCAGTTTAAAGGCTTTGTTATATTTTTGTATAGTATAACATATTATTGAGCATATGTCTATTCCTAGATTAAATTTTTAAGAAATAGTTTTTCATTATATGCTAAACCTGGCT
>CALGOY010000169.1 GCA_937960725.1 uncultured Bacillota bacterium | reverse complement strand
CCCCTTTAATCTTGGTCAAAATAGCATTAAAGTCTGTATCCTTTGCTACATAAGCCTCCTGGGCAACAATAGTGCCTCCGCCTTCTTCAAAAGTCTTAGTGAAATTCTCTGCCAGCCCTTTTCCATAATCGCTGGAGCTATCCATTATTATGACAGCCTTCTTAGCAGACAGATTATTCAGAGCAAAATTCGCCATAGCTGTTCCCTGATATGAATCGCTATAGCAAATTCGGAAAGCGTATTCCTTCACGCCAGAACTATCAACGGTTACGTCGTCAGCAGTCGCTGAACCTGATGCTACAGGAATTTTATTCTGTATAGCAACAGGAATTGTCGCCTTAAAAGCACCGGAGGTTGCAGGCCCTAAAACAGCAATTACTCCGTCCTGAGTCATTAACCTGGTAGCGAGGGTTGTCGCTTCCGCTGGTTCGGATTTATTGTCGTACTTTATTAATTTAATCTTTTTACCGTTTATACCTCCTTCAGCATTGATCTGCTCTACTGCCAGCTCAATGCCTTCTACGGAGCTATTTCCATAGGTTGCATTATCGCCAGATAATTCATAGTTTAGACCTATTCTGATTTCATCTGCATCGGCTGCATTCTGTTTAGAACAGCCAGCGAAAATTCCAACAATCATAATAATTGCAAGTATGATAATTAATCTTTTCATAAAATTCCTTCCTTTCTCCCTTCCTTCGTATTTTTATACTTCCGTATTTTTATACTTCCGTATTTTTATAAATAATACTATATTGTACATGAACATGTCAAGAGTGAATAGCCTATAAACTCCATCGCTTTTACTTCTTCCCAGCTATAGCTATATTAACTCAAAACAGCCTATCAGTATATTATCTAAAAGATAAAGTACACATTCAGCTTCCTTTTATTGAATATTGGAAATAATAAGATTTTACAGTAGACTATTTCTCTAATTCCTGCATTTATATGCATTTATAAATTAATGGCATTTTTATCCTAAAAGCAACATCCATATACTATTTTAAGGCTATGCCCGTGTATGAATATGCAATAAAAATAGGATTGGTTAGTTAACCAATCCTATTTTTTAACTTCTTCATAATAACTTTCCCCATAGGGTGGCTTCCTGACGCTAAAAATATCAGCTATGGTTGCAGCAATATCGCTAAAGCTGGATCTTGTGCCAAGGTCTAGGCCTTCTCTTATGGTATCACCGTATATCAGCATAGGGGTATACTCCCTAGAATGATCCGTACTGGGGGTAGCAGGATCACAGCCGTGATCCGCAGTTATTATTAGAATATCGTCCTCTTTCATACAATCAATCAGCTCTCCAATCCGAACATCTACTGCGTTAAGAGCCTCCGTATATCCCAACACATCGTTTCTGTGTCCATACTTCATATCGAAATCTACCAGATTGACAAATATAAAGCCCGGCTCTCCATCCCGGACAAGCTGGATAGTCCGGTCCATGCCATCCATATTATCCTCTGTCTTAAATGATTTTTGGATTCCCCTCCCAGCAAAAATATCAGATATCTTGCCTACCCCTACGGTATTAATCCCTTCCTCCACTAAAATATCACAGATGGTCTCCCCTTGAGGCTCTAGGGAAAAGTCCCGCCGATTGGCGGTCCGGGTAAATCCAGTCTCTTTGCTGCCGATAAAAGGCCTAGCTATAACCCTCCCGACGGCATGTTCGCCCTTCAGGATCTCCCGTGCCATCTCACAATATCTGTAGAGTTCTTCAACCGGCACAACTTCTTCATGGGCAGCAACCTGAAACACGCTATCCGCTGAGGTATATACAATTAAAGCTCCTGTTTTCATATGCTCTTCTCCATATGCCTTAATTACCTCGGTTCCTGAATAGGGTAAATTACATAATACGTCCCTACCGGTTGCTTCTTTAAAGGCATCAATTATTTCTTTTGGGAAGCCCTCTGGGTAGGTTGGCAGTGGCTTGTGGGATACCAATCCCGCAATCTCCCAATGGCCAATCGTGGTATCTTTACCGCTAGATAATTCCGCCATCCGTGCAAAAGATGCCTTTGGATTAAATACTTTATCCCCATAGTCATTGCCTTCAATATTGAATATACCCATAGCAGCCAAGTTCGGGATATGTAGTTTTCCAGACTCCCATAGGCTTTTTAAAGTATTGCTTCCTCTATCCCCGTACTTATCAGCATCGGGCATCTCGCCAATTCCAAGACTATCTAAAACCAATAATATCACTCTCTTATTCATTGCATACACCTCGCTATATACTTCCTTCAATCCCCTAAGCGCATCTATCCTATATTTTTAAATTGCTCAATTAGCAGCATAAAATTCTATCATAGCTATGCTTTTTTCTGCTTCCAGTGTTTTTGGGCAGTCCCAAATATTTGCAAAGCAGCAATACCGATAGCCGATATGGCAAATATAATCCTAAATTCTCCAAACTGTAAACTATTAGCTAGGGAAGATGATCGGGCCAGCACTCCTTTAAATTGCCCTCCTAGCCAAGGGGCCATAAGCAGGGTCAGGCCTATCACCGCCGTATAGAAGGCATCATATAGATTTCTCCCCTTCTCAGGCATGATATCATACCGGCTGTTAAAGCTGCCCAAAGCAAAACCGGAATTAGCAATAGCCGAAAATAAATAAGCCAACGGAATAGAAAAATACATATTGCTTTGAGAAGTAATAGCCCAAGCAGCCATATATAATACAAAAAACCACATAGATAATTCCATTACATACCTATGGCCTTTCCTATCCCCCAGTCTCCCCCACTTCGTATAGACAAATATTTGAATTACTGCATCCATAACCACCATACTGCTGATAAAGGTATAGGGAAGTTTTAAATACCGTATCATATATACTTGAACATAAGATGCTGATAAATAAAGGGCCAAGTGGAAAATAACAAGCTTTATGGTATATCCCATAAAATACCTATCTTTCAAAGGTATTCGGAATATATCATATATTTTTACATTTCCCTTGCCGAAATTCTCCACATTTGTATCTTCTATATTCCAAAACGCATAGTTTTCACAGAACATAAAAATAAATGCCATACCAAATAGAATAGCAAAGCCTGTATATTGATCATAGCTTATATCCAAGATATAGCCTGCTAACAGCGGAAGAAGCGCCGATACCAAAACAGCTAAAATCTGCCGCATAGCAAAATATCTTCCCCGGATATCGATAGGAATAACTTTTACAAACCAGCTGTTTATAGCCATCCCCATCAGGGAGTTTAATGTATACGCCGCTAACAAAATAACAAACAAGCTTGCCACCCGCATTGTTTTAGGAATAATCAGCGGAATAAAGATAGTCGACACTAACATGGGCTTTATAATAAAATTGAAAACAATTACCAATTTCTTTCGATTAGAAAATCGCTCTAAGAAGGTGCCTGCAAAGATCAAAAAAATTCCGCTGATGCTACCAATAATGGGAATATAGCTCACCAATTCATCCGATGCACCCATGTATATCGCAAAGCCCGACATATAAGTTCCACCGGTTAGAATACCAAATGCAGTCCCAAATATAACCTGAAGAATAAAAAAATCCATGCTTTTGCGATGGGGACTATTAATAAGTTCCATATCATTATGATAAGTCCATTGGACTAAAAGCCTTCTAAATTTTTCATTAAAGCTGACCCGCTTTCCCTTTTTACCCATCCCCTATCCCCCTGTTCAGCCATTTTTACATATAATGACTTCTTTCTAATGCGCTTCCCTTTATAACAAAATAATTATATATCTTTTTTTAGCCTTTGTCACCGATTCATTTCATGTATACTAAAATAAAAGTTAATTACCTCATACGACAATATGACTTGAAATTATATAAAAAAGGCGATAGAATTACAATGATTCACATTGTTATAAATCTATATTTATAAGGAGGTTATCGTTTTGAAATTCGAGTTACTTCATCCGGCTGAGCAACTGGTCATGATCATGGATCGAATCTATGATTATGGAATGACTACCACTTCAGGCGGAAATCTATCTATTCTAGATGACAACGGAGATATTTGGATTACTCCCAGTGGAATAGACAAAGGTTCTCTCACCCCCAAGGATATCATTTGTGTCAAGCCGGATGGAACCATAGAGGGAATTCATAAACCATCCGTAGAATTGCCATTTCATATAAAGATCTATCAGAAAAGACCTGATATCAAAGCCATCATTCACGCTCATCCACCTGCTCTCGTCGCATTCAGCATTGTTAGAAAAATACCTAATACCCGCCTTATCCCAGATGCCCACCTTCTATGCCAACCTGTAGGCATGGCAGAATACGGCCTTCCAGGCAGCGAGGATCTCGGAAATAAAATAGCGGCAAAATTTGAAGAGGGCTGCAAAACCGTTATGCTTGAAAATCACGGAGTAGTAGTAGGAAGCGAGGATCTGTTTAAAGCTTTTATGGCCTTTGAAACCTTGGATTTCTGCGCAAGATTAGAAATAAATGCCAGTATATTAGGCACGCCTATCGCTCTTACCGATAGGGAAATTGATATGGCTAAACATAAACAAAATGTAAAAATGGACGAATTTATTCCTCAAACCTTTAGCAGTGTCGAGCGGGCTGCCCGCCAGGAAATGTGTAAGCTTATCCATAGATCATATGATCAAAGGCTATTTAACAGCACCCAAGGAACGTTTTCACAAAGGCTAGATGAAAATTCTTTTATCATCACTCCCTATGGGGTTGATAGAAAATACATAGAACCAGCCGATCTTGTACGCATCGAGAACAACTGGAAGGAATGCGGTAAAAATCCAAGCCGTTCCGTGATGCTCCATAAGTATATATATGAAAAGCATCCGGATATCAACTCTGTAATCATCGCCCACCCGCCGAACATAATGGCTTTTGCAGTAACAGACGCTAAATTCAAAACAAAAACGATCCCGGAAAGCTATATAGTCCTTCGCAATATTTCCAAACTGCCTTTTGGTTCCAGCTTTATGCAGCCTGAAATGGTGGCAAACTCCATAACAAAAGACACTCCAATCCTATTAATAGAAAATGACTGTATCATAGTTACTGGAGATTCCCTCCTAAACGCTTTTGATCGGCTTGAAGTAGCTGAATACAGCGCTAAAGCGATTATATCTTCAAAAGGCCTTGGAGATATAGTAAGCATCAACGATGAACAAGTGGCAGAGATAGAAGAGGCTTTCAATATGTAATAAAAAGGCTATGGGGAGGCATTATCCCATAGCCTTTTTTATTTTATTCTTTTTCGATAGCCGCCTTTTGAGTATTAATTTTGCGAATTATCTCCGGATCAAATTTAGGCTTCCGATCATAAGTATACAATCCATTCACTTCCTGCTCGATATCATAAAGCTGGGTATAGCAAAATCCACAGATTCGCGGATTGCTTAGAAGGGTTTCCGTCAAGCCCTTATAGCGCTGAATAAATTCTTCTTCGCTGTTAGGCCTATCTCCGTAACCCCATCCCTTATCATCAGTCTGCCCAGGATTCCACCAAATTCCACCGTATTCGCTCACAAAATAAGGCTGACCTTCGTATTTTTGCCTGTCCGGGAAGGTTACATAAACCTCTCCCCCTCTCTTCATCGGCTCAAAGAATGAAGCAAATTTTTCAACATCCTGCTCATAGCAGTGGATATCAAAAATATCCGTCACCACATGGTAATTTCCACTGGTATCGATAACCGGTCTGGTTTTATCAATGGCCTTTGTAGCTTGATACACTATCCTGAGCACTTCATCGTCCTGCTTTCTGCCGTCTATATCCCAGGTTTCATTAAAAGGACACCAACCAATAATGGAAGGGTGGTTGTAATCCCGCTTCAACGCCTCCAGCCATTCCGGTAAAAACCTCTCCAGCCCCATGGGGGTCGTAATATCTAAACCCCAGTTTGCATGCTCTCCCCATACAAGGTATCCCAGCTTATCAGCCCAATATAGAAATCTAGGCTCAAATATCTTTTCATGCAGCCTCGCCCCATTAAAGCCTAAGCCCATGGATATTTCGATATCCCTCTTAAGATCTTCATCCGTTGGGGCAGTATAGATGCCATCGGGATAGAAGCCCTGATCCAGCACCAGCCTCATAAATACCGGTTTGCCATTAATGTATATGGCCCTATTGTCCCAGGTTATGCTCCTCAGTCCAAAATAGCTGGATATCTCATCAACGATACTATTGCCTTTTTGGATATACAATTTTAAATCATATAAGTTCGGCTGCTCGGGACCCCACAGATATATATCAACCAAATCTATGGTGAGGAAAGCCCTATTGCCAGCAACTATAGCCGTGTTGCTGCCCATCTCATTGGAGTCATATCTTGCTTCCGCCACAAGGATGCAATCCCTGGTATCCCCTTCAAAAAAGACCTCCAAATGTACTCTCCCATTGTCTACATCCGGAGTTATTCGAAGGCTCTCTATATATGTATGGGGAACACACTCCAGCCAGACCGTCTGCCAAATCCCTGTAGTCCTCGTATAATCACAGCCATGGGAGTAATACAGGCTGCTTTGTTTCCCTCGGGGTTGAAGCCCTGAACGGACATCATCCTGTGCACATACAGTCAGAACATTGCTACCCCTCTGCAGAAAATCCGTTATATCAAAGCTAAAAGGAGTATATCCTCCCCTGTGGGTGCCTACGCTCTTTCCGTTTACCCATACTTCAGTTTCATAATCTACTGCACCAAAGTGAAGAATAACCCTTTGATCCAGCCAATCCTCCGGCACTGTAAATTCCCGCCTATACCAAACTGCGGCCATAAAATCCTTATACTCTACCCCCGAAAGCTTACTTTCCGGACAGAAGGGCACCAATATTTTATCATCTAACTTTTTCCTTTCAAAAAATCTCCTTTCCTTTCCACTGTTGCCATGGTCGATCTCAAATTCCCACCAACCGTTTAGGTTCATCCATTTATCCCTAACCATTTGCGGTCTCGGATATTCCGGCCTTGGAATATCATTTTGATTAATCCCCATTACCTTGCCCCCTATTAATTAACTTTTAAGTTATTATATTAATCTGATTACAATTGCATTATACTTAACCAACCAGCTTTTGTCAATGAATTTACTTTAACTTTATATAATTTTTGTAATATAAAATTTATCTCTATTACATTGACTAATTAACTCTTAGGTTATATAATCGAAATAGTTGCAGTAAAATCTAGGAGGAAATCACAGTGAAAATAAATGTCAGCACAGAACATATGAAGCTATTTGAAGCTCTCTCTTCAAAAACCCGCATTAGGATCCTGGAATTATTGGCTAAAGGGCCAAAAAATATAGGGGAACTGGCTAAACTTTTGGGGGTTTCGTCCGCCATAACTACCCGCCATATATCCCTTATGGAAGAGGCTGGAATTATTCGAACTGAAAATATACCGGGAAAAAGAGGCCTCCAGAAATTATGCCACATAGCAGTTGATGAAATTATACTCTCCTTTGAACACCAAGCTAGCAGTAGAGAATATCAAGTAGTATCTATCCCCGTTGGCCAATTTGCAGCTTATGAGGTTTCTCCTCCCTGCGGCTTAGCTTCAACAGAAGGCTATATTGGAGTTTGCGACGATCCCCGATATTTCAGCGATCCAGCCCGTGTAAATGCTGCCCTCATCTGGTTTCAATCAGGCTGGGTAGAATATCGCATCCCCAGCTATATTATCTATTCCCGACCTATCCATTCCATTGAAATATCCCTAGAGATATGTTCAGAGTTCCCTGGATACAAAGAAGACTGGCCCTCCGATATTTATTTTTACTTAAATGGAATACTTCTAGGAACCTGGACCAGCCCCGGTGATTTTGGAAAAAACAAAGGCATTTATACCCCTGGCTGGTGGAAAGCCGGCAGCCAGCACGGATTCCTCAAAACTAGCCGAATAACTAATACGGAGACCATGCTGGATGGAATAGTATTATCGGATGTTACTTTAAATCAGCTCAATATCCAGCCGGGCAAAGATATTCCTTTTAAAATAGCAGTCCCCGACACCGCCCGTAATATTGGAGGCCTGAATCTATTTGGCAAAGGCTTCGGTAACTACGATCAGAACATTGAAGTGAGGGTAGAATATCAAATAGACCTTTAACCTGTGATAAACCTCGACATATTTCCCGGGAAATTTACCACTTTCCCAAAAGTAATACAAATCCAAATAAAAAAGGGAGATGCTGCATCTCCCTTTTTAGTTAATTATTCAACTTCAATCTTTCTTCTTAGTTATCGTCTGAGCTTTGTACTCCAAATCCGCGGAAGAAATTGCCTCCTCCGAACAAGAGAACTAACAACAAGAAGAAGAACAACAGCTCATCACCATCATCGAATAATCCGCAGTTGCAGAAGATGATTACTAGGAGTAAAAAGAAGAACAACAGGCTTTGATCTTCTATTCCTCTAAATCTGCCGCCCAAAGATTCTATAATAGACATGCGTTTCCCTCCTCTTATTTATCAATCTAATATCACAATATGATTTAAATATAAAATTTGTTACTCAGATGCTTTAACTAAATTAATGCAACTTCCCCTTCACACAATTATTTTTATATACATATATTGTTATTGGAGTTATATTGCATCAACATATTCAACAATTGACCCCTAACTATAACTCCAACAATATGCTTAGCTAAAGGAGGGAAGTTCTATGGCATCTCGCAGCAGAAGTGATCAATCTCTATTATTTTTCTTCCTGCTATTGGTATTAATTTTCTGCAGCTGCAACCTATTTGACGACTCAGACGAGCTATTATTCTTCTTCCTATTGTTAGTAGTACTATTCGGAGGAGGCAATTTCTTCTGCTAAATTAAAATATAAATATAAAGCAGGTTGCCTTAAAAAGGCAACCTTTCTTTTTTTACGCTCCAACATTTCTAAAATCAAATGGGGAAATATAAAGAAATATGATATAATACACTCAATCCAACTAAAAAAGGAATGATTGCTTCATGGAAAAAATACGCCTTGATCGCTATCTAGCCAACTGCGGCATCGGAAGCCGCAAGGAAGTAAGACATATTATAAAAAAAGGAATAGTTTTAGTTGATGGTACTCCTGTAAAAGATCCAAATTATAAAGTAGTGCCAAATAAATCGGAGATCGTAGTAGACGGGCAGAGAATTATATACAAGCAATTTATATATTTAATGATGAACAAACCCCCCGGTGTAATATCGGCTACAAGCGATAGTAAACACACCACCGTAATAGATCTGGTGTCCGAGTCATGGGCCCACCGCAATCTCTTTCCCGTAGGAAGATTAGATAAGGATACAGAAGGGCTTCTTATCCTAACCGACGATGGCCTGCTGGCCCACAAGCTGCTTTCTCCAAAAAATAGGGTGCCCAAGACTTATTATGCCGTAGTTGAGGGAAAAGTAACCGAACAGGATGTAGAAACATTTAAGAGGGGAATCCAACTAGAAGAGGATTTTACAACCCTTCCTTCTGAACTAGCTATACTAGAAGCCAATAATAACTCCAAGGTACATATAACTATCTATGAAGGAAAATTCCATCAAATAAAGAGAATGTTTGAAGCGGTAGGCAAAAAAGTTATATACTTAAAAAGGATTTCAATGGGAAATTTAAAATTAGATGAAAAGCTTGGCCTAGGAGAATTCAGGGAGCTTAGGGAGGAAGAAATTGAGCTCCTTCAAAAGTCAGTAGAATAAATTTAAATATTTGCATAATGGAGGCGTTTTATATGGAACATTATTATACAGAAAATCCAAATACTCCCCATTCTATAAATAGAATTAACTATAACATATTTGATATACAGTTGCAGTTTATAACAGACGCCGGCGTTTTTTCCAAAAAGCAAGTTGATTTTGGCAGCAATGTACTTATAAAAAGCTTACCTCCTCTTTCTGGACAAGTCCTCGATCTAGGCTGCGGCTATGGCCCTATAGGAATTTCCATTGCCAAGCTAAATCCCGAGGCCTTTGTCACCATGGTGGATATTAACAAGCGGGCCGTTGAGCTGGCCCAGCAAAACATTGAACTTAATAATATCGCTAATGCAAAGGCAATCCAAAGCGATGGTTTCCACGCAATTGCCGGCAATATATATGATGCTATTGTCACCAACCCTCCTATCCGGGCTGGTAAAAAAATAGTATACGATCTTTTTGAAAAAAGCATCGACCATCTCCAGGAAGGCGGAAACTTTTACACCGTGATCCAGAAAAAACAAGGCGCCAAATCCGCTATGGAAAAATTACAGTCCATATACGGCAACTGCGAAGCAATAGAGAAAAAAGGAGGATATTGGGTTTTAAAATCTACTAAACTCTAAAACACTTATGTCTACCACATATAGGCACATAAGCTTCCTGCATAATTCCCTCTGCTAAAGAAAATACTATATGGGAACCAAATAGAAAGGAGTGTTCCCATGGCACAACTAAATCAACTGGAAGTTCAGCACTTAAGAGAACTGATAAACGCCCACGATACGGCCTACCAGAAGCTTTCAAACTACGCACAGCAGGCCACCGATCCCCAAATCAAGCAAATGTTCCAGCAATCCGCTCAGGATGCACAAAATACTAAGCAAAAGCTACTGTCCTTGCTAAGCTAATATGAGTTTCCATAAATAAGGAGGGAATAAAATGCAGGAAAAATACATGGTAAACGACGTGCTGAACTCTTTAAAAAGCAGCATTCAAAATTATGCCACTGTAATTGCAGAGGCTAGCAATCCTCAGTTTAGACAGGCTATTCAACAGATTAGGAATAACTGCGAAACATTCCAGTACGACTTATACAAACTAGCAGAACAAAAAGGTTATTATAAACCTGCTCAGCCAGCTAACCAGCAGGATATCCAGGAAATCAAATCTCAATTTAGTGGTTAAACTCAAACTACAATAAAATAAAAAGAGGCTGTCTACAGCTATAAGCTGACAGCCTCTTCTTTATTGGATTTTTTCAGGCTCTTCATATTCCACTCCAAACAGCTCTACAGTAGCTTTCTCAATAATTTGAGGTTCTTTAGGCTTGTCTTTAGAATCCGTTTCAACAGCGGCGATGGCATCTACAATATCCATCCCCTCTATTACCTTGCCGAATACCGCATAATCCCCGTCTAAACCAGGTTGATCTTCTAACACTATAAAGAACTGGCTCCCCGCTGAATCATAGTAGGGATCCCCATAGCGGGCCATAGAGACCATCCCCCGGGTATGCTTTAAATCGTTTTTCTTAAAGCCGTTGTTGGGAAATTCTCCTTTTATAAAATAGCCCGGTCCTCCAGTGCCGTCGCCGTTAGGATCTCCCCCTTGTATAACAAAATTGGGTATTACCCGATGAAATGTCAGACCGTCGTAAAATCCATCTTGTACTAAGTATATAAAATTTCTTACCGTATTAGGGGCCTTTTTAGGATAAAGCTCAATTTTTATATCTCCCCTATCCTTTATGGTTAAAGTAACCACGGGATTCTTTTTTCCACATCCAGCTAGCACTCCCAAACCCATTGCCAGGGCTAGGGCAAAAGCTAATATCTTCATTAACTTGCTCATCCAAGTTCCTCCTTCCTTTCAAACACCAAATATTATATAACAGAAGGCAATATATTTCTATACCTTATATTATCTTCCCAATCCATAGCCCTATAGCTTCAGCAGCTTCAGACTTAAAAACATTATTTTGTTTTACTTTACATAATACGGCAAAATATTTATAAGCCTATGACTGTATGAGGATATATAAGGAGCTGATATGTATGGGGCTAGAGCCGATGAATTGGACATCTACGATGGCCAGCGAGGATTAGACATCCTTAGTTGATTTTATGAAACAATACCCAAAGCATAATGCTTTGAGGATTTTTTTCAATAAAAAAGCCTTCTCCTATAGAGAGGAGGCTTTTGACTTAGCTCCAGTATTTGCGAAATCTAAGGGGTGTAATGCCTTCATGTTTGCGAAATAGATTTATAAAATGACTGGGACTATTGAAGCCCACCAGCTGGCTGATCTCACATACAGGAATATCCGTCGACTTTAGAAGACTTTTAGCCTGGCTTAATCTATAGTTTAAAAGATATTCGTAGGGACTATAACCGGTATGCTTTTTGAACAATCGGGAAAGATGATATTTGCTCACACCTACATCGCGGGCAAGGCTATCTAAATTTAGGTCTTGATTGAAGCAATCCTCCATTTTTGCTATGGCTTCTTTTACAGGAGAGGGAATTTTTGATAATTCCTGAGCTTCATTGCTGCTAATTAAAAGAAGCTCAGTTAAAATCTCTACTATTCGACAGGAGCTGATGATATCAATTTTTTTATTTCCATCCCTTAGCATCGCATGAATTTCATCTATATTTTGCAAGATTGAGCTATCGGGAAACAGTTTAAATACAGGGCCATTATTTTCATAAATCCTTTCAAAATAGGCCCTGCTCTCACAACCATTGAAATGAATCCATTTAAAATTCCACAGATCCTGCTTATCTGAAGTATAATAATGAAACTCATTGCAGTCTATAATAAATCCTTCTCCTTTTTCAACGCAATATCTCTGTCCCCTATACTCCAAATGCCCTTTACCCTCTACAGTACAGACCAACAGCATAGTATTATAACCTTCCCGCTCTGTCATATAGCTGGGGTTGCACAGAAAATGTCCAGCCGACTGAACATAATAAAACATAGTCCTGGCAGATAGACTGGCAGTATGCTCTTTACTCCATGAACCCTCCCTTAAGTCTACTACCACTTTCATCCCCTATCCCCGCCTCGCTATCTCTTAAATCTATATTTCAAACTGTGTCAATATTCTTATATTTTTTAGCAATATAACCTCATGATTTCAGACCTTTATTGTTCTATAATTATATCATGAAAATGATACTTTTTTCAAAAGAATTGCTGCTAATAACAAAAATCTAATAAAAAGGGGAAATGTTCCATGGAAATTAAACCATGCCGCCCTAAATGGAAAGGCACCATGACCGATCGGGAGCGCTTCAACAACCAGATGCATTACAAGCCAGTAGACCGCTGCTTCAATATGGAGTTTGGATACTGGGACGAAAATTTTGAACAATGGTCTATCTTTAAAGAAAATGGAATTACCAATAACCGCGAGGCTGATATATTCTTCAACTTTGACCGCATCGCAGTAATCTCAGGAAATGTATGGATGTCGCCTCCCTTTGAAACAAAAGTAATAGAGGAAACAGAAACAACTAAGCTTATCATAAACAGCAACGGCCTTTTAGCTGCAG
>CALGOY010000168.1 GCA_937960725.1 uncultured Bacillota bacterium | reverse complement strand
AAAGGTTATTTGCTTTACTCCTTGTTTTTGTTCTAATTTTTTTAACCCTATTTACAGGATGCGGTAGCAGTCAAAATAAAGCAACTAATCAAGAGGGTAAATCCAGTGCGGAAGAGAGTAAGTCGGATGAAGCCAAAACATCCGATGAGGAAAAATCAGATAGTGAAAAAGCTGCTGAGCCTACTGAAATTACAGAGTTTAACGAGGCTCCGATGCTAGCTGAAATGGTAGAAAAAGGAGAGCTGCCACCTGTAGAGGAAAGGCTTCCGGAAAATCCTTTAATTTATACAGCTGGTACGGAGATTCCCCTCGAAGATATGCCTGAAATCGAGATTGGAAAATACGGAGGTACATTGAGAGTTGTAAATCCCGGCAGTCCCGGCGGTGGCGAATGGTGGGCTATAAACCGCGAACCGCTGCTTAATCAGCCTGGATTTGGATCTCCTGGAGAAAAGCCTGTTGGCAATATCCTTGAAGGCTTTGATATGTCAGAAGATGCCAGGGAGTTTACTTTTTATATGAGAAAAGGAATGAAATGGTCTGATGGAGAGCCCCTCACGACGGAAGATGTCCGCTATGCCTATGAAGATGTTTTACTAAACGAAGAATTGACCCCTGTATTTCCAACTTGGCTGGCAAACTCCGACGGTACTCCTTGTGAGCTAGAGATAGTAGATGAATATACTTTCCGCATTAAGTTTAAAGATCCTTATGCATTGTTTCCATACACTTTGAGCCTGCACTGGCAGACATGGGATGCCGGTCCATTGATTCAGCCCAGCCACTATATGAAACAGTTCCATATAAAATACACCCCCTTGGAGGAGCTTAAGCCCCTGTTGGAAGAAAATGAGCTGGGAGAAAATGAATGGTATAGGTTACACAGCTTATATTCATGGAGCGGTGGAGCTTTGTCTGAAACTAGAATTGGCTGTCCGACTTTATCGGCTTATGTATTGGTAGATATGCCTAGCGCTCAAGTTGCTATACTAAAAAGAAATCCCTATTACTTCAAAGTAGATGCGGAAGGCAATCAGCTTCCCTATATCGACGAGATAAGGGCCGATACCGTGACGTCCGTTGATATGCTTCCCATGAAGATAATGGGCGGGGAAGTAGATTTAGCACGCCAAGCTGTTTCTGTAAAAGAAGTGGCCATGTATAAAGAGAATGAAGCTAAGGGCGGTTATTTAGTAAAACTTTTGAAACTTCACAATGTAACACCTATTACTTTTAACTATAGTACCCCAGACGAGGGATTGCGCGAACTATTCTGGAATAAAAAGTTTAGAGAAGCTCTCAATCTAGCAATCAACCGCGAAGAAATCATCGATGCAGTCTATAACACTTTCGGTGAGATCCCCCAGATTACTCCCGGTGAATACGATCCAGAAAAAGCGAATCAGCTGTTAGATGAAATTGGACTTGATAAGAGAGACTCCAATGGCTTCCGTCTAAGGCCCGACGGCTCAAAGCTAGAACTTATTATAGAGACTAGCGCTCCTTCTACAGACTTTGTGCCTATGATTGAGATTATAGTAGAAAACTGGAAGGATATTGGATTGAATGTAAGGATGAATCAGATAGATTCGTCTTTATTAACTTCCCGTGTCGAGGCCAACGAAACCCAGATTGTTGTAAATACTTGGTTGGATCTCCCGGTAATACAGGGTAATCCATATATGTTAGATTGGGTATTCCTCGGAGATGCTGCAAAGACTTCGTATGGATTTACGCGGTGGTATAGAACCTTCGGTGAAGATGGCGTTGAACCGCCAGATGATTTAAAACCGATCTTCGATCTCTATAGAAAGATGCAGTATAGTGACAGTCTTGAAGCAATCGGAACATATATGAAGGAATGGGAGCAGACCATGTATGATACTCTATTCCTCTTGGTTCCTGTTGAAAATGTAATGATACCTCTGATTGTCTCCGATAAGTTAGGAAATGTTCCAGAAGACGGCTATCAGATTATGGCTAACTTTGCAGGAGAAATTCTGTATTACAAAGAGTAAAGCAGAATAAAATAAAAATTCCCTGGATGGTATTTATGCCATCCAGGGATTTTGAAAGGAGATTGGACATGGCGAGCTATATACTTAAAAGAACACTGGCTTTAATACCCATGTTACTTATTCTTTCAGTTTTAGTATTCATTATTATTCAGCTTCCGCCAGGGGATTTTCTTACAGTCTATGTACAGCGGCTTAGAGAATCGGGTGTTTTAATAAATGAGGAAGAGATTATGCGATTAACTAGAGAGTTTGCATTGGATAAGCCATTATATGTTCAATATTTTACTTGGATTAAGAATATTATTTTACACGGCAATTTCGGTCGCTCATTCCAATGGAATAAGCCGGTATCTGAACTAATTGGTGAAAGAGTCGCCATGAGTGCAATTATTTCCTTGTTTTCTGTTGTATTTGTTTGGATTGTAGGCGTTTCGATTGGTATTATTTCTGCTGTTAAGCAGTATTCCGCATTTGACTACTTCTTTACTTTTATAGGATTTATAGGAGTTTCTATACCGGGCTTTTTGTTAGCTTTGATCGTCATCTGGATAGCCTATTCTAAATTTGGCATATATATCAGCGGTTTGTTTTCTGAGGCCTATGTGGACGCTCCATGGAGCTTGGCTAAATTCTTTGATATGCTCAAACGTATATGGATTCCAGTGTTTATAATTGCCCTATCTGGTATTGCCGGCAATATTCGCATTATGAGAGCTAATTTGTTAGATGAATTGGGAAAACAGTATGTAACGGTTGCTAGGGCAAAAGGCCTTCCTGAAAGAAGATTGCTTTTTAAATATCCCATCCGCATTGCTGCTAATCCAATGATCAGCACCATAGGATGGACGCTGCCGGGGATATTTTCTGGTGAGGCTTTAGCTTCGATTGTATTGAATCTACCGACGATAGGGCCTATGCTCAATCAGGCTTTATTGGCACAGGATATGTACCTTGCAGGGAGCCTTGTCCTTATCATGGGAGCCCTCACGCTTATAGGTACTTTAATCTCAGATATTTTATTGGCCTGGGCAGATCCGCGGATCAGATTCGGAAGCGGAGGGGGAGATAATTAATGAAACAGCAGAGGAGAAATGTATTAAACGCAAATCAAACAAAAATTGAACAGCCGGATAATCAAAAAGACAAAAAAGAATTGAAAAAAGACCAGGAGGAAAAAATTTATTTAGCTTCCCAATGGAAGTTGATGTGGTGGAAGTTTAGAAGACATAAGCTGGCAATAGTAAGCGGCTGCATATTAGCATTTCTTTATCTTATCGTCATATTTGCTGAATTTATCGCTCCTTATGACCCTTGGACCCGATTTGAAAATTATAAGAATGCTCCGCCGAACCTAATTAGGATTTATTCCAAAGAAGATGGTTTTCAAAGTCCCTTCATCTATGGTATGAAGCAGGAAATGGATATGGAAACCTTCAGAAAAACCTTTGCCATAAATCCTGACCAAAAGTATAAAGTTAAATTTTTTACTCGAGGGGATGAGTACAAACTTTGGGGCTTGTTTAAAACGGATTTACATTTGTTTGGGACAACAGAAGATTTTCCTATATTTTTATTTGGTACCGATGAGCTAGGTAGAGACTTATTTTCAAGAATTATATATGGTACCCGAATTTCATTGACCATAGGATTGGTAGGAGTTTTATTAAGCTTCGTTATTGGAATCTTAGTGGGCGGTATTGCTGGATATTTCGGTGGCGTAGTGGATGAAGTCATAATGCGCTGTATTGATTTCCTTGTATCCATTCCCACCATTCCTCTATGGATGTCTTTATCTGCTGCGATACCGCAGGATTGGCCGGTAACCAAGACGTATTTTGCTATTACAATTATCCTCTCTTTTGTAGGTTGGGGAGGCCTGGCCAGGGTGGTGCGGGGCCGTATGCTGAGTTTGAGGGAAGAGGATTTTATTTTAGCAGCTAGACTAAATGGTGCTAGTGAAGGAAGGATTATTATAAAGCATATGCTGCCGTCTTTTGTAAGCCATTTGATAGCCCAGTTAACCCTATCCATCCCTGGAATGATCCTAGGAGAAACATCTTTAAGCTTCCTGGGGCTTGGACTGCGGCCACCGGCGGTTAGTTGGGGTGTATTGCTCCAAGATGCCCAACAGGTTGTTGCAGTGGCTCACTACCCATGGCGGCTTATTCCAGCGGTGTTCATTATCGTAACTGTAATTTCCTTTAACTTCTTAGGCGATGGATTAAGGGACGCAGCAGATCCGTATTCCAGATAGGGAGGAGAGGTACATATATGAGTGACAATATATTGTTGGAAGTTAAGAATCTGAAGACTTACTTCCATCTAGATGAGGGAATCGTTAAGGCGGTAGATGGGGTAAGTTTCAAGATAGAAAAAGGAAAAACCTTCGGTATCGTTGGGGAATCCGGCTGTGGTAAGAGCATTACAGCCCATTCCATAATGCAAATTCTGCCTCCGAGGGGGAGAATAGAAGAAGGGGAAATTATTCTTCATAGGGAAAGCGGTACGGTAGACATTGCTAAAATAAAGCCTAACAGCGAAGAAGCTCGTAAAATAAGGGGCAATGAAATAGCGATGATATTTCAGGAGCCGATGACGGCCCTCGCTCCTGTATATACAGTAGGAAATCAAATTCAGGAAGCCATATTACTACATCAAAATGTGAAAAAGGAACAGGCCAGGGAAATTGCAATAGACATGCTGAGAAAAGTGGGAATTCCCAAGCCGGAAGAAAGAATAGACTCCTATCCATTTGAAATGTCTGGCGGTATGCGCCAGCGGGCAATGATTGCAATGGCTATCTGTTGCAATCCCAGTTTATTGATAGCGGATGAACCGACTACTGCCTTAGATGTTACAACACAAGCCCAGATTTTAGATTTATTGAGAACCTTGCAGAAAGATATGGGAATGGCTACATTAATGATTACCCATGATATGGGCGTAATTGCAGAAATAGCGGACGACGTTGCCGTCATGTATCTTGGAAAGATTGTAGAAACTGGGCCGGTTAGTGAGATATTTTACAATCCCAAGCATCCATATACTATTGCTTTGCTCAAGTCTATACCAAAGGTAGGGGAAAAGAAAAGGAAAAGGTTGGAGTCGATAGAGGGTATGGTGCCATCCCCGTACGAATTGCCCACCGGATGTAGATTTCACACGAGGTGTCCCTCGTATATGGCAGGGATATGTGACAGGGCAGAACCGTCGGCTGTGGAAGTAAACGATGGCCATAAAGTTAGCTGCTTTTTATATGGGGGTAACGAAAATGAATGAAAAAATACTCCTTGAGGTAAAAGGATTGAAGAAGTATTTTCCTATAAAAAAGGGTTTCTGGAAAAAAATTGAAGGATATGTAAAGGCAGTAGATGATGTAAGCTTTTATATTAGGGAGGGTGAAACCCTAGGTTTAGTAGGAGAATCCGGCAGTGGTAAAACCACCACTGGAAGATGTATATTAAGAGCAATTGATCCAACAGAAGGGGAGATTTCGTTCTATCTGGATGACGAGAAGATAGATATTGCTTCTTTGAATAATAAAGAACTGAAGCAGATTAGACGGCACATGCAGATGATATTTCAAGATCCCTATTCTTCCTTAAATCCAAGGATGACAGTCAAGGAGATTATTGGAGAGCCATTGTTGGTTAATGACGTAGCAAAAGGCAGAGAGCTAGAAGATAGGGTAGCAGAGCTAATGAAACAGGTGGGGCTGAGTCCTGAATATATGATAAGGTATCCCCATGCATTTAGCGGAGGCCAGCGGCAGCGCATCGGCATTGCTAGGGCTTTAGCCCTAAATCCCAAATTGATTGTATGCGATGAGCCAGTATCTGCTCTGGACGTATCTATTCAGGCGCAGACACTGAACTTGCTGCAGGACCTTCAGGAAGCTTATCAGTTGACCTATTTATTTATTGCCCATGACCTAGGGGTAGTAGAGCATATTAGCGATAGGGTAGCGGTTATGTATGTTGGTAGAATAGTGGAGATTGCTGAAACAGAGGAATTGTTCAAAAATCCAAAGCATCCTTATACCGAAGCATTGCTGGCAGCCGTGCCAAAACCCGATCCGAAGTATAGAGAAACCAGCCGAATTCTCAGTGGAGAAGTAGCAGATCCGGCAAATCCTCCAAGTGGATGTTATTTTCATCCAAGATGTCCGTATGCCACGGATATATGTAAAGAAAAATATCCAGAATTCAAGAACATTAAGAAGGATGGAGAAGGGCACTTTGTATCCTGTCACCATGCTGAAATGCTAAATTTACAGGGAATAGAGTAATCTTAGATTTATAGGCCTTTTGGTATGTCTACCAAAAGGCCGTGACTATTTAATACAATAAATCTGCCAAGTAATTTGTTTAAAAATTCTATTTGACTTTTTAGTTCAAATGGTATACAATATAATATTACGTGCACCCGTAGCTCAGTAGGATAGAGCACCGGTTTCCTAAACCGGGTGTCGGGGGTTCGAATCCCTCCGGGTGTACCAGAAAGGC
>CALGOY010000167.1 GCA_937960725.1 uncultured Bacillota bacterium | reverse complement strand
AAATTGAGCCATTTGGCGGAGCAGCCACCTGTTTAGGGGGAGCCATACGGGATCCCTTGTCGGGCCGTTCCTATGTATATCAAGCTATGCGGATAACTGGAAGCGGCGATCCCAGGACACGGGTAGAAGATACTTTGCCAGGGAAGCTGCCTCAAAGAAAAATTACAATTGGAGCGGCGGAGGGCTATAGCTCTTACGGGAATCAAGTAGGCGTTGCAACAGGCCATGTGGCGGAGATATACGACGAGGGCTATGTGGCTAAGAGGATGGAGCTTGGAGCCGTAATTGCAGCTGCCCCCAGAAAACAGGTAGTTAGGGAAACTCCCAAGCCGGGAGATGTAGTAATACTGGTAGGAGGAAGAACAGGACGGGATGGCTGCGGTGGAGCTACCGGTTCTTCTAAGGCCCATACGAAGGAATCGCTGGAAACTTGTGGTGCAGAGGTCCAGAAAGGTAATCCTGCTGAAGAAAGAAAGATACAGCGGCTGTTTAGAGATCCAGCTGTTTCTACTATGATTAAAAAGTGCAATGACTTTGGTGCTGGGGGAGTATCGGTGGCAATTGGAGAGCTGGCTGATGGCTTAGAAATCAATTTGGATTTAGTTCCTGTGAAATATGAAGGATTGGACGGTACGGAACTGGCCATATCGGAGTCCCAGGAAAGGATGGCTGTGGTCATTGATAAAGAAAATGAACAGGCATTTGTAGAGGCTGCTAGGAAAGAAAATCTTGAAGCAACGAGGGTGGCTGTGGTAACGGAAGAGAAGAGGCTTAAGATGTACTGGAGAGGGAAAGCCATTGTAGACATAAGCCGGGAATTTTTAAACAGCAATGGAGCTGTAAAGAAGGCATCTGTTTTAGTAGAATCTCCTAAATTGGAGGATAGCTATTTTGAAAAATCTGTAGAAAATAAAGAAAATACAGATGCTAATCTGAAGGATAGCTGGTTTAGGGTTCTTCAAGATCTAAATGTATGCAGTCAAAAAGGCCTAGTAGAGATGTTCGACAGCACCATTGGGGCAGGGACGGTTTTGATGCCCTTTGGAGGCAAATACCAGTTGACTCCAGCAGAAGGAATGGTGGCAAAGATACCGGTGCTGGAGGGGGATACTAATACGGCCACTATTATGACCCATGGATATAATCCCCGCATTGCGAAATGGAGTCCTTTCCATGGGGCTGTATATGCTATAGTAGAAGCCTTAGCCAAGCTTACAGCTATGGGTGGGGATTATAGAAAAGTACGGATGACTTTTCAAGAATATTTCGAAAGGCTGGGGGATGATCCTAAAAAATGGGGCAAGCCCTTTAGCGCATTGCTGGGAGCCTACCGCGCTCAGATGGAGCTAGGCATACCATCTATAGGCGGTAAGGACAGTATGTCAGGAACATTTGAAGATTTGACGGTTCCCCCTACCTTAGTAGCCTTCGCGGTAGGAGTATTGGATGTAAGGGATGTTGTTTCCCCAGAATTTAAAAAATCCGGCAGCCAAGTTGTCATGGTCCCCTTAAGCAGGGATACAAATGGCTTACCAGATTTTGACGAGCTGAAAACTAATTATATTATCATCCATGAGCTTATTAAGGATAAAAAGGTTTTAGCAGCTCACACTGTGAGAGAGGGTGGAGTAGCAGACGCGATAAGCAAGATGTGCTTTGGGAATAAAATAGGCTTTGTATACGATAGCGATATGCCTGTTGAAGGTTTGTTTACTCCTGAGTATGGTTCTATTATATTAGAAATAGACAAAGATGAAAATTTAGATGAATTATTTAAAAAGGTCAATTATATAAAGCTTGGAAATACGCAGGAAGATAGTAGCATAGTGATAGGAGGGGAAGCTATAGACCTTGATGAGGCGATCGAAGCCTGGACTAAGCCGCTGGAAGGAGTATTCCCTACTGCGATACAAAATGCTGATAATAAGAATGATAGAGTTGAGTGCTATAGCTATGGGGAAAGATATAAATCAAAGCCTTTGATTAGAAAGCCAAGGCCTAGAATTTTTATCCCAGTACTTCCAGGTACTAATTGTGAGTACGATATGGCCAGGGCTTTTCAGAGAGCCGGCGGGGAAGTAGACGCGATGGTCTTCCGAAATTTAACCCCAAAAGAAATTAGGGAGTCTTTTGAGCTTATGGCCGAGAGGATTAAAGAGTGCCAGATCTTAGTGATACCCAATGGATTTAGAGCAGGGGATAGTCCAGAAGGCTCTGGTAAGTTTGTTGCCGCTGTTTTCAGAAATCCTAGACTTGAAGAGGTTGTAATGGAGCTTCTTAATAAGAGAGATGGGTTAATCTTAGGTATCGGCGATGGCTTTCAAGCCCTTCTCAAGCTGGGGCTACTTCCCTACGGTGAGATTAGGGATATTGATGAAAATGCTCCAACCCTTACAGTTAACACTATTGGAAGACACATATCCTGCACGGTTCGAACTCGGGTAGCTTCTACCCTTTCTCCCTGGTTTAGCAATGTAGAAGTTGGAGATATCCATACAGTGGCTATCTCCCATGGAGAAGGACGCTTTGTTGCATCTGCGGAGTTAATTGATCGTCTCAGCAAAAACGGCCAGATTGCTAGTCAGTATGTGGACATGGAAGGTAAACCAACCCTTGAAATGCCTTACAATCCCAATGGTTCATATCAGGCTATCGAAGGAATTACAAGCCCCGACGGCAGGATACTCGGCAAGATGGGTCATCCAGAGAGGCTCGAAGCTGACCTTGCCATTAATATACCAGGAGATAAGGATCAGAAAATATTTGAAGCAGGAGTGGCATATTTTAGATAACAGAAATACTAAAAAGGATACCGAAATCCGGTATCCTTTTTAGTATATATTTTATCATCCAATTCAACTTATTTATTTGGCTATGTGTATATTGTTTATAAACATCATAGCTTATAAATATCCATATACTGTCGAAGTTGTAGAGCTAATTCGTTTAAGTTTCGTGAGGAATCGGCCAATTCTTGGATTAAGTTCTTTTGTTCTTGGACGGTGGCAGCAACTTCTTCGCTGGCAGCGGCCGATTCTTGAGAAACTGCTGAAATGTTCTGAATAGCTTCAATGACTTCGTTTTTATTTTTTTCCATCATTGCAATGGATTGATTAGCATCGTTTATCCTTTGTATTATATTTTGTATGCTATCGGCAATTACGTTGAATGCTTGGGCGGTATGGTTAACAGCCTGATCCTGCTCTTCCATAACCGATTCTATTATGCCGGCCATAGAGCTGGCGTTTTGTGCTTCTTTGAGTATATCCTGCATAATTTGTTCTACTTCCTCAGTAGCTCTTTTGCTGTCATCGGCTAGTTTTCTTACCTCATCAGCCACAACTGCAAAACCTCTTCCGGCTTCACCGGCCCTTGCAGCCTCGATGGCAGCATTTAGAGCTAGAAGATTAGTCTGTTCAGCGATGTTATTTATGGCAACTACGAACTCGCCTATATTTTCACATTTTTTTACAAAGGATTGAATGAATTTAAACACTTTATCGGCCATTTCTGCACTCTGTGTATTAGCAGCTTTTAATGTTTCTACGGCATTTAGGCCGTTAGCACTTAGTTGTTTCATGTTTTGGGATTCTTTAGCGACGTTGTTGGAGTTTTCGAAAACGGCATTGATTTGCTCCGATAAGCTCATAACTAGCTGTACCCCTTTTTCTGCTTCTATTGCCTGCTCTGATGCTCCCTGAGCAATGTCGTCTACGGTAGCTACCATATCGTCCATGGATTCATTTATTTTTGCGGAGTTGGTGTTTAACATATCGGATGCATTGACTAATTGAACTGAAATTGATTTCAAAGAACCTAAAATAGATTTTAGATCATCTACCATACTATTGAAACTCATAGAAACCGCTTCTAATTCTTCGAATTGAGATAAATCAACGGTTTGGCTTAAATCTTTATTCTTAATCCTATCCATAATGTAAATAATCGATTCCATTTTATCCTTAGTTTCTTTTATAAATATATATGTAAGACCTTCAAATATAGCGCCTATAATAACCAGCATTCCAATAAATTGAGAAAAAGATAGTTGAACAAATATCTTTGTTATTAGACAAATAATTATCGTGAAGATTCCTGTAGATAAAAATGGTTTTTTGGCTAAAATCTGAAACCTTTTTCGCTTGATTTCCTCCCATAACGGCATAAATTTTCCTCCTTTTTACAATTTGCGATATATATTAAATATTATATCAAATAATATCATATTCTTACATAATTTACAAAGAAAATTTTGGAAAATTGCCGTTTTTTATAGCGAATATCCTCTGACTGTATTATCGTATAGGTAGCTGTTACACCATAACTGAGTATGAAATATGAGATATGGGAAAGTACAGGGTTTTTACCATGATGCTTTATAGATTTAAGTTCCTTGCCATAGAGCGTTTTTATTCTAAAATATTGACACCTGTGATAGACCAATTATACAATGGAATGATGGAGTAAATATAGAATAGTTATTGCTATACTGCGCTTTATCGGGCTTGGCAATTTTGTTTTATTGAACTCTAATATTCGGTATTTATTTTCCTATATTTTTACGATTCTAGCTATTATTAATTTTTGTTATGATATGATACATTTGTGATAAAAAAAAGGAAAGACCTCTGATATGAAATTTTTAGCATGAAAAAATATCGTAGGTACTTTCCTATGAAAACAATTATAACAGAAGTGATGAGGTTTTGTAGTAATAGAAGGACACACCTATTTCGCCTTGAAATTTTCCTATTATTTAGTTATATTTCCACTATGTATTCCTTGAGAGCCATCTTCCAAAGGTAGCCAATCTATAACTTTCTTTATATAACGATCCCAAAAATCCCAATCATGTTTGCCAGGGCCTTCCTCATAGGTATAATCTACGCCGTTTTCTTTTAAGAAATTTACAAAGTCTCGATTAGCATCCAAAAGATGATCCTCTGTTCCACAGCAGAGATAAATCTTTGGTATTGGTGCATTTTCCTCTTTTAATTTAAGAATTAGTGCTTTGTAATCTTTATCACTTCCGGCAATTTCCTCTGGTTTGCCAAAGATTGTTTCAATATAGGAATCTCCAAAAACTGTAGATACAAAACTTTCTTGGGAAGTATTTTTAAAACTATCAAGAATTAATCCACTGGACAACCCTGCAATATAACCGAAAGTATCATAATATTTTAAGCCATTGACAATAGCACCATAACCGCCCATAGAAAGCCCAGCGATGAAAGTATCTTCTCTTTTATCTGAGAGATGAAAGAGTTCACGCATTTTTGTGGGAAGCTCTTTACCTATGAATTCACTGAAGCGTTCTCCAGTCGCTTTACAATCCAAATAAAAATGATTTTCTCCAGCAGGCATGATAACTGCTAAGTTTTTTTCTTCTGCCCAAAGCCTAATTCGTGTGTTACAAATCCAATCGTTATGATTCCCAAATATACCGTGGAGTAATATGAGTGTTTTAAAAGGCTTTTTATCCCTTTTAGGGGATCCTGGAAATTCTAACTTATCGAAGGGAATAATTGCGTTAACGGTAACATTTCTCATAAGACTGGCAGACATAAAATCGATAGTAATTATAGCCATAGTGCATTCCTCCTAAAATTAAAAATTTTATCTTATCCTTTAATTGCACCGATCATTACACCTTTTTCGAAGTACTTCTGAATAAACGGATAAAATATAAAGATTGGTACTGTTGATATTACAATGGTACAATATTTGATTAACTGTTTATATAGTGTAATATCACCTGAATAATCTGAAACATTAATATTACTGGTTGTTGATGTGGTATCTCCAGTAACCAAAATTTCTTTCAAAACTAATTGCAATGGGAATTTGCTCCTTGAACGAAGATAGATTGAGGCTTGGAACCAAGAATTCCATTGAGAAACTACATAATAGAGAGCCACAGTAGCTAAGGTTGCTTTTATCAATGGAAGTGTTATTTTGAACAAAATAGTAAGGTGGTTTGCCCCATCGATCATGGCGGATTCTATTAAACTATCAGGTAATGATTGCATTGCGGTACGGACTAAGATTATATAAAAGCCGTTTAAGCATACAGGAAGTATAACAGCCCAGCGATTATCATATAGATTAAGAACTTTAGTAACTATGATATAGGTAGCAATCATACCGCCATTAAAAAGCATGGTAAATGTGATAAAAAACATAATCGCATTGGACCATAGCAAATTCTTACGGGATACTACATATGCAGTTAAAACGGTAAGTAACAAACCAATTGCAGTTGTAGCAATTACATATAAAAATGTGTTTAGATATCCGCTGATTAGATTTTGGTTTTGAAGAACTAATTTATAACCCTCCAGATTAAAGCCCTTGATATATAATATCACCCCCGACTGTCTCATAACCCAAGAGGGATCGCTAAAAGAAGCAAATACGACGTGAAGCACTGGTAATAAACAAGCAAAGATCACCAGTATGAAAAAAAGAGTATTCAGGATATCAAATATTAATCTAGAGATAGATCTAT
>CALGOY010000166.1 GCA_937960725.1 uncultured Bacillota bacterium | reverse complement strand
CCTCTTTCCTAACCATCCGCCGTTCATCTTTGGTTTTGCGTTTGGGGGATGGATGATAGGATATGGCCACCTCGGCCCCTGGATATAATAGCTCTTTTAACCGGCCTGTATTAGGCACGTGGCAGATTACTTCTTCCCCTGATTTGTCCACATGGGCTATAAATCGGTTGGGCCGGCGTATGAAAGTTCCGTAATGTATATCGTAGTTTAGCTTCATCAGGATGTCCTTTCTATAAAAATAATTTAGGTAAGTTTTCTTTATTATATATCATTTTTCTAAGTTGATGAAACAATTGAGAAAAAGATTGTTTATAGAAAATTATAGAAATCTATATCCAATATATTGGATTTTTGTTATAATATTCTCAGGATGAGTACAATATAATGCTTAGCAATGGGGTGGTAGATTTAACGACTTTATCCTGGGATGGTGAGGAGAAAATAGAAATAGAAGTGAATGTAGTATTTGGAAAAGGCGTTATTAGAATCGATCCTGATATAGCTACAGTATATATTGAGGCAAATGTGGCGTTTGGGCAATTGAAGATTGTAGAGGCTCAAAGCGCCTCTATATAATGAAGAAGGAGGGCGGTTTCCCGCCCTCCTTTTTCTGTAGTATTTCTCTTATGCCTTAGTTAGAAGAATCTTCGCTATCAGCTTCTTCTACATCAGCTTCTTCAGCCTCTTCTGCATCGTCTGCTTCAACGGATGTTTCAGTGGAGTCATCTTCAGTGCTGTCTTCTTCTGCCGCATCTTCTACAGCAGCGTCTTCTTCATCGCTTGCATCTTCTGTTGTATCGGTATCTTCAGTTGTAACGCTGTCTTCTGTAGTTGTGGTATCGTCAGTAGATGTGTCAGTGCCACCATCACATCCAACTAGAGCCAAAGATGTAAACACCAACAGAGCAGCTAGCAATGCAGCAATAGACTTTCTGATTTTCATATTATAACCTCCATTTCATTAGTATTTGCTGTTCCAATTAATTTGAGTTAATTTTTTTAACGTTGGCCAACGTTTTTAACTTATGTAGCACCGTTTATCTGGGACTAATTATAGAATTAAATTATGAATAAACTATTAACCAATTTTGAACAGATTGCAAACTTTTATAATAAATCGTGGTTTTAAAAGCCTATTATTTGGCAATACTATGAAAAAGTAGCATATAATAAATATGAGGGGATAATCATGGATGATTATATATTTGATGAAAAGGAATTTTTGCAGTTGATTCAGGAGGCTAGGGACGAGTGGCTGCAGGCCCAGAACTATTTCGAAAATGTTAGCGATCCTGAACTGGTGGATTATGCCATCTATAGGGCTGAGGCAGCCAAGAGGCGGTATATGTATTTATTAAAACAGGCCCGTATATACGGGCTGGAAAACCACCAGGTGATTCAGGAGCTTGAGGGTTAAAGTACAACAGAAAAGGGCCTGGGGCGTATGTCATAAAGGGAGCGGTCAAGCCATATACATTAGTAAGATTATTTTATTGCAGGAGGGCTGTATATGGGTTTGGATATACCATTTAGTATTATTATTGCATACGCCCTGGGACTTATATTGTTATATGTAGCCGGCTGGCTGCTTTTAGTTCCGCTGAAGATGCTTTTTAAGTTTATTGTAAACGGGATTATCGGGGGAATAGTTCTATGGCTGCTTAACCTAGTAGGCGGCCTTATCGGCGTGAGGATTGCCATAAATCCGCTGACCGCTCTATTGGTAGGATTTCTTGGTCTTCCTGGCGTAATTCTCATTCTGCTTTTACAATTTATTCTCGTCTATTAGGCCGGATGAAAGTAAGCAACCGAGGGTACAGCATTAAGCTGCGATTTATAGATAGGATGGAAAATATATATAATAAGGTATGTAATTGAAAAAGGATGCACAAAGTGTATCCTTTTTTTGTGCATTTTTTACAACATGCTTCTAGCTTCCTTGACAGTAAAAACCCCATTTGTTATAATAGCCTTGGACCATTTTACGTATATATAAATATATAGATACAAATATTGTATATATTACTTAAATAGCTTGTACTTATCTATTCGTGCGATCCATGACTAAATCGTTTATTTCAAATAGAAAGCGGTTTAGTAATTTTAAATAATTTTATCATAAAGGGGTTTGAGGTCATGAAGAAAAACATGAAAACCATGGATGGTAACACGGCTGCAGCCCACGTTGCGTATGCATTTACAGATGTTGCCGCAATTTACCCGATTACTCCTTCATCCAACATGGCAGAGATGGTGGATGAGTGGAGTGCTAGTGGCAGGAAGAACATTTTCGGCCAAAAAGTAAAGGTTGTAGAGATGCAATCTGAGGCCGGTGCAGCAGGTGCAGTGCACGGTTCACTTGCTTCTGGTGCATTGACTACTACTTTTACTGCGTCTCAAGGTTTACTTCTCATGATCCCCAATATGTACAAGATTGCAGGAGAGCTTCTGCCTGGCGTATTCCATGTAAGTGCTAGGGCGGTTGCTAGCCATGCACTGTCTATATTTGGAGATCATTCAGACGTTATGGCCTGCAGACAGACAGGCTTTGCCCTACTGGCTTCAGGCAGTGTACAGGAAGTAATGGATTTAGGAAGCGTAGCTCACTTAGCTAGCATTAAATCCAGAGTTCCATTCTTGCATTTCTTTGATGGTTTTAGGACATCCCACGAGATCCAGAAGATTGAAGTATTGGAGTACGACGACCTTGCTAAGCTAGTGGACTACGAGGCACTCCAGAGGTTTAGAGAAAATGCTCTCAACCCAGCTAGACCTGTAACAAGAGGAACTGCTCAAAACCCTGACATATTCTTCCAGGCAAGGGAAGCTTCTAACAAGTTCTACGAAGCTGTGCCAGACATTGTAGCAGAGTACATGCAGGAGATTAGCAAGCTAACTGGTAGAGAGTATAAACCATTTAACTACTACGGACATCCAGAAGCAGAGCATATTATCGTAGCTATGGGTTCTGTAACTGAAACCATCGAAGAAGTAGTAGACTACCTGATGGCTAGGGGCGAAAAGGTAGGGGTAATCAAAGTTCACCTGTATAGACCTTTCTCTGAGAAATATTTCTTCGATGTATTGCCTAAGACAGTTAAGAGAATCGCTGTTCTTGATAGAACCAAAGAGCCTGGTGCTTTGGGCGAGCCTCTATATCTTGATGTTAAGGGCTTGTTCTATGGCAAGGAAAATGCTCCTCTTGTTGTTGGAGGTCGTTATGGTCTCGGTTCCAAGGATACTACGCCTTCTGATATTAAGGCAGTATTCGACAACTTGAAGAGAGAAGAAGTTAAGGATCGCTTCACTATTGGAATCGTAGACGACGTAACATTTACATCCTTGCCAGTGACAGAGAAGATCAATACAGCACCTGAGGGAACTATCCGCTGCAAGTTCTGGGGATTGGGTTCCGATGGTACAGTTGGTGCTAACAAGAACGCGATCAAGATCATCGGAGACAACACCGATATGTATGCTCAGGGATATTTCTCCTATGACTCCAAGAAATCCGGTGGTGTTACAATATCCCACTTGAGATTCGGTAAGAAGCCTA
>CALGOY010000165.1 GCA_937960725.1 uncultured Bacillota bacterium | reverse complement strand
TGGCTATGGATTGTATAGCTATAAACTTAGGCAAAGCACCCTAGAAATAACTGGGGCGGAAGCTACTGAACTGGCTATCGATCCGCTGCTCTTTTTAGTTTCCACATTATTTATATTAGGGACAGGGCTGTTGATATTGAGGATATACCCCTATTTTGTAAAACTAATCTTTTACCTTGGCAGAAATAAGTGGTCCCCGGTATTGTATGCTTCTTTTATTCAGGTTGGAAGATCCGGAGGACAAGATCGCTTTTTGATGCTGTTTTTAATACTGACCCTCTCCATAGGCGTCTTTAATGCCAATGCTGCCCGGACTCTTAATAACAATCTAGAGGAAAAGATATATTATGCCAATGGGGCAGATATAGTGCTGGAGGCCTATTGGCCGAGCAATCAGCCAAAGTTTATGCCGATGGAACCGATGGGAGAGGCTTATTCTTCATCCAATAAAGAACCAGTGCAATATATAGAACCACCTTTCCTTCCTTATACGGAATTGAAAGGAGTGGAGCTGGCAACTAAAGTGTTCATAAATGATAGCGTAACTGTGCAGAATTCTACCAGGGACTATACTGGCAGAACAACGCTAATGGGCATCATTCCCAACGAGTTTGGGAAAGTGGCATGGTTTAGGAATGACCTGTTGAAGACCCATTGGTACCACTATTTGAATCTGATGTCCCATCATCCTATGGCGGCACTGGTTTCCCGATCATTTGCAGAAGAGCACAATGTGAGAAAAGGAGATTCCCTGTGGCTTAGCTGGGGGGATCAGGGATATTTAGAGGTAATAGTGTATGAATTTGTAGACTACTGGCCTACTTATAACCCAAAAGCCAAGTAGGGGAAGGAATCTGCAAATCTTGTGGTAGCTAACCTGGATTATATACAGGCCAATTCAGCCCTAGAGCCCTATCAGGTGTGGCTTAAGAAAGAGCCTGGGGCGACCAGCGGGCAGATATACCAGGATATAGAAGACAAGGGCCTGCAAATTGAAAAATTGACCGATGCAGGGCAGCAGATTATTATAAAGAAAAATGATCCCATGGTCCAAGGGACGAATGGTGCCCTAACCTTAGGTTTTATTGTCACTATGTCGGTAAGCACTATTGGCTTTTTGATCTATTGGATTCTTTCCATTCGCCAGAGGGAATTACAATTTGGTATATTTAGGGCAATGGGTATGTCGGTTAAAAAAGTAATTGGATTGCTTGCCTGCGAACAGGTATTGATTTCAGGCACTGCTATACTGGTGGGCGTTATAATAGGAGGAATTGCCAGCGATTTATTTGTTCCACTGCTTCAAATGGCCTATAGTGCTGCTCAGCAGGTACCGCCATTTAAAGTAGTTGCAGCCAGGGAAGACTATATCAAGATCTATATGGTAGTGTTATCGATGCTGGCTGTTGGCCTGTCAGTGCTTGGGATAATCACATCCAAGATCAAGATATATCAGGCGATAAAGCTAGGGGAAGATTAATTTTTACTAATCTTCCCTAACAATCTTGCTCGGTATTGGCTGGGGGATAGCCCCTTTCTTTTTTTAAACATCTTTGAAAAAAGCTGGGGATCGTCGTATCCTACGGAATGAGCGATGTCTTGAATGGATAACGTATTCTGCGCTAGCAATACACAGGCCTTATCCATGCGGAGATTTATAAGAAATTCTTGAGGGGAAGTATTGAGGAATTTCTTAAAGAGACTACTCATGTATTTTCTGTCAATTCCAATGAAATCTGCAATCTGTTCAATTGTTATCTTTCTGGAATAATTTTTTTGGATGTAATCTATGGCTTTTTGTATGTAAAGTTGTTTTATATTTTGGCTTTTATCATTGGGGACAGAATATTCTATAGCGCTAGCTAAATCCCCAAAAAATTGGTACAGAAGTCCGGTTAAGATAAAATCCCTGCCAACGGGTCTGTTTTGAGCCTCAATCATCTGAAAAATGGATTTTTCGATGGAAGCTTCTAAAGAACAGCTAAAGACAGGGTTGGATGCTTCTAGATTTAAATCTTTTAGATAGTTTTCTGCCTGCCGTCCGTGGAAACCGACCCAGCAGTATTCCCAAGGTTCCTCCATGTCAGCTTGATAGAAAGAAAGCATATTGGGGCATATTAAAAATCCCTGCCCGCCCTTCAAATGATAGCTAGTTCCATCAAATATGAATATTCCTTTGCCCGAGAGTATATAATGGATTAGGAAATGATCTCTAACTCCAGACCAGGAATGACCCGGCTGACATTTTTCTACCCCCATATAGTATACGACTAGATCTTTTTCATCATATACTGACAAATTGCCATATTTTATATATGACGAACAGCAATTAAAACTCATGATAATTTCCTCCTGTGCATTAAAGATATATGACATTATACCATGTTTATATGACATTATACCATTTACTTTATATTATATATTATATAGAATTGATGAAAAAAGAAGTATATAGTGTACATACTTTTTAGAATTTTTTTAGAATTAAGCAAGGGAGTGTTTTGCGGTGAAAAAAATTGCTTTTATAGGGGCGGGTAGCTTCGGCTTTACCAGAAGTCTAGTCAGGGATATTTTGACCTTTCCAGCACTGCAAGACTGCACTATCGCGCTAATGGATATTGACGATGAAAGATTATCCTATATCAAACAGGCGGTAGACAAAATCGTAGAAGCGGGCAATTATCCAGCTAAAGTATTTGCCACCAAGGATAGGGCAGAAGCTTTAAAGGATGCAGATGGAGTAGTAATAACAATCCTTCAGGGCGGCGTCCAGGTATGGCGCCATGATATTGAGATCCCTAAGAAATATGGGGTAGATATCAACGTAGGGGATACAAGGGGACCTGCGGGAATTTTTAGGGCCCTCAGAACCATTCCTGTTATGTTAGATATATGCAGGGATATTGAAAAATACTGCCCTGAGGCTATAGTTTTAAACTATACCAATCCAATGGGGATGCTTTGTAGGGCCATGCAAGGAGAAACAAATGTTAATGTTACAGGACTTTGCCATAGCGTACAAGGAACTGCTGCGATGCTGGCTAGATGGATCGGCGCACCTATGGACGAGATTACCTACTTATGTGCAGGCATTAACCATCAGGCCTTCTACTTGGAGTTTAAGTGGAATGGAAAAGATGCTTATCCCCTTATCCGAAAAGCTATAACTGAAAATCCCGATATTTATAATGAAGAGCAGGTCAGGAATGAGATGTTCCTGCATCTAGATTACTATGTAACCGAATCCAGCGGGCATAACTCGGAGTATAACGCTTGGTTTAGAAAGCGCCCTGATCTAATTGAGAAATACTGCACCCATGGAACCGGTTGGAATCCAGGGGAATACGCATATATCCTGAAAGAGTATCTCAAGAGAGAGGACACCTGGCGCGATGAGATAAAATCATGGATAGATAAGGAAGAGATAGACCTTGAGAGAGGCAACGAATATGCAGCTTATATATTTAATGCTGTCTTTGGGGACGGAACCATGTTTGAGTTTAACGGAAACGTGCGCAACTTTGGTTTAATCGATAACCTACCAGAAGGCTGCTGCGTGGAAGTTCCAATACTGGCCTCCAAGCGAGGACTAAATCCCATCCATGTAGGACCTCTACCGGATCATCTAGCTATCTTAAATAGCATCAATGCCCAATGTGAAGAACTGGCTGTAGAAGCTGCATTAACTGGCGATAAGAGAAAAGTTTTCCACGCTATCTGCATGGATCCATTAACATCTGCAGTACTGAGCCTGGAAGAAATTAAGAATATGGTTGATGAGATGTTTGAGGTTAATAAAGACTGGCTACCTCAGTTTGATTTATAATTTTAAAGCTAAAAGCTCTCCATTTTAAATGGAGGGCTTTTTGATCATTAATCAT
>CALGOY010000164.1 GCA_937960725.1 uncultured Bacillota bacterium | reverse complement strand
AAGATGGTTGGAGAGCTGTTGCCCGGAGTATTGCACGTTACTGCAAGATCTATAGCAACTCATGCATTATCAATATATGGAGACCATCAGGATGTAATGGCCTGCCGGCAGACAGGAGCGGCGATGCTGGCTTCAAGCAACGTTCAGGAAGTAATGGACATGGCCTTTATAGCTCATTTATCTGCAATTAAATCCAGGCTTCCATTTATACACTTTTTTGACGGTTTCAGGACCTCCCATGAATATCAGAAAATCGAGGTAATTGACTACGAAGATATTAAAAAGATTGTTGATTATAAAGCAATAGAAGAATTTAGGGAAAGGGCTTTAAATCCGGAGCACCCAGTGGTAAGGGGAACTACCCAAAATCCCGATATCTATTTCCAGATGAGGGAGAGCGCCAACCCATTTTATGATGCTGTACCTGGCATCGTTCAAGATTATATGAACAAGTTGGGGGAGATTACCGGGCGCAAGTATAAGCTATTCGATTACTACGGAGCGCCGGATGCAGAGTATGTGATAGTGGCTATGGGTTCGGTCAGCGATACTATATATGAGACCGTAGACTATCTAAATGCAAAAGGTGAAAGGGTAGGTACGGTAAGGGTAAGGCTTTATAGACCTTTTTCTGAAGTAGATTTTATTAACGCTATACCCAAGACCGTTAAAGGGATTGCGGTACTGGATAGAACTAAAGAGCCTGGCTCAGCGGGTGAACCCCTATATCTGGATGTTGTTAAAGCTTTCAAAGGTCAGCCCAACGCCCCTGTAATCGTTGGGGGAAGATATGGCTTATCATCCAAGGACACCAGGCCCTCTCAGATTCTGGCGGTATTTAACAATTTAAAAAATGAAACCCCAAAGGATAGGTTTACCATTGGAATTGTTGACGATGTAACTTTTACTTCCTTGCCGGAAGAGGATGATATCAGTACTGTGCCGGAAGGAACTATAAGCTGTAAGATATGGGGTCTGGGCTCTGATGGAACCGTTGGGGCCAATAAGAGCGCCAGCAAGATTATTGGGGATAATACTGACCTCTATGTGCAGGCTTATTTTTCCTATGATAGCAAAAAGTCCGGCGGAACTACAGTATCCCATTTAAGGTTTGGGCCAAAACCTATAAGATCCTCATACCTTGTATACGAAGCAGACTATATTGGCTGCCACAATAAATCTTTTATATATCAGCTAGATGTTTTAAGAGGGCTAAAAAAAGGCGGGACATTTGTTCTAAACTGCCCTTGGGAAGTAGATGAGCTAGAAGAGAGGCTGCCTGCCCATATTAAAAGATATATAGCCCAAAACGATATTAATTTTTATATTATCAATGCTATGAAAATAGCCTCCGAAGTGGGATTAGGAAACAGGATAAATATGGTTATGCAATCAGTTTTCTTCAAGCTGGCTAACGTAATTCCCGTAGACAAGGCCCTAGAATATCTGAAAAACTCAATTGAAGAGATGTATGGTAAAAAAGGGCAGGACATTGTAGAGATGAACAAGAAGGCCGTAGATAGGGCGATAGAAGCCCTTGTCAAGGTGGAAGTGCCATCTTCCTGGGCCAATGCACAGGATGAGGAAATGCCTGTTAAAGAAGAGCCAGAGTTTATCAAGAATATTCAAAGGCCAATGGCAAGGCATGAAGGGGACGAGCTTCCTGTAAGTGCTTTTAAAGGAATGGAGGACGGGACATTTCCACTTGGTACTACTGCCTATGAGAAACGGGGTATAGCGCCTATGGTTCCTCAATGGCAGATAGACAGGTGCATACAGTGCGGTAGATGCTCGTATGTTTGTCCCCATGCAACTATCAGGCTGTTCCTATTGGATGAGGATGAGATAAATCGGGCACCGGCTACTTTTGAGACTAAAAAGGCTACGGGAAGGGGAATTGATCACCTTCAGTTTAGGGTACAGGTCGCGCCGCTAGATTGTACGGGCTGTGGAAATTGCGCCGATGTGTGCCCAGCTAAGGGAAAAGCTTTGATTATGCAACCGGCTGAGCAGGAGATAGAGCGGGAGGCGGAGAATTGGGAATTTGCTATGACCATTACAGATAAGTCCCATCTAACCAATAAATATACTTTAAAGGGAAGCCAGTTCGTAAGGCCCTTGCTGGAGTTTAATGGCGCATGTCCCGGCTGTGGAGAAACCCCTTATATAAAGCTCCTTACCCAGCTGTTTGGAGATAGGATGGTTATATCCAATGCTACGGGCTGTTCATCTATATGGGGAGCTTCAGCGCCTTCCATTGCTTATGCTACCAATGCGGAAGGAAAAGGTCCTGCCTGGATAAATCCATTGTTTGAAGATGCGGCGGAGTTTGGATACGGTCTGTATTTAGGCGAGAAGCAGATAAGGGAAAAGCTTGCAGAGTTGGTTCGAGAGGCCCTCAAATCGCCCATAGATGACAAGATAAAAGATGCTTTCAAATATTGGCTCGATGTGATGAATGATGGCGATAAATCTAAGGAGGCTACTGAGAAAATATTTGAAGCCCTCGAAGGATACGATTATAGAGATAACAATCTTCTCCAGGAGATTATGAAAAGAAAAGACCACTTTGTAAAGAAATCTTTCTGGGCTATTGGGGGAGACGGCTGGGCATATGACATTGGCTACGGCGGTCTAGACCATGTCCTAGCAGCGGGAGATGATATAAATATATTTGTAATGGATACTGAAGTATATTCAAATACCGGCGGACAATGTTCAAAATCTACTCCTACAGCTAGCGTAGCTAAATTTGCAGCAGCTGGTAAGAAGACCAAGAAGAAGGATT
>CALGOY010000163.1 GCA_937960725.1 uncultured Bacillota bacterium | reverse complement strand
ATGTCGGTACTTATAGCTTCGATTGTTTTGCTACTGTTGTCCTTTAATAAAATCCAGTCGCTGCTCGCATCAGTTTGATACCATAGAGAATACAGAATTGTAAAGGCTGCTCCTTCTCCTCCTAAGAGATAGGTTTTGCCCGTATAAGTACGGCTCTGGCCTGCCGAAACTCCCGATTCATCTATCAGCGCCTCAGGCCCTGATATAAGCTTTCCATTTCTATCTAAAACCGATTCTTGAATTCTAACCCTAGTAATGTTGGCATTATCTCCATTTTTCACATTATAGCTAAGCCTAAATTCTCCTTGCCCTGGAGGCAGAGGCTTTAAATACTCCTTGCCATCTATAGTCACCACTCCACTTCCAGAAAAGTTCTCTGTGGAAGTGACCTTCCCCTCAGCCAATACAGGAGGATTGAAGGGCAAAACTTGGCTTATAATTGTCCATATTATCAAACATACAATTGCCTTCTTCAGCCTACAACACCTATATTCCATTCAAAACACCTTCCATTAACTTATTGGGAAATTTCCCCCTCTAAATATATTCCTATTATAGCATCTTTTATCGATTTTGCTAACTATTTTTAAGCAGAAATAAAAAAAGAAGCTCAACCGCTTGGATTGAGCTTCCCCTAAAAGCTTATCTTAAGCCGTAGGCTTTATTTACATCCTGAACGAATATAATGCCGTTTCCGGGTTCATCGATCTTTAGCTTCTCCCTAATTGCCGAAGCAATTTTATCTACAAGTTCATCCTCTGCTAATATGAGAACCGCTTCTTTTTCCGGCTCTATAGGCATTGAGAAAAGGACTTTAGTTTCATGTATTCCTGAACCTCTTGCATTGATTATTGTACCGCCTTTAGCTCCGGCATTATTAGCGGCCTCCATTACTTCTTCAGCCTTACCCCTGTCTACAATTGTACAAATAGCCTTATACATTGTATTTTGTACACCTCTACTTTCCTCTTCTTCTTCAATGGCACTGCTATCATAGCTGCTCATGCCAAACACATCTAACACAGAGATACTATAAGCTATCCCATTATGGGGTTTATCAAAATGAAATTCTTTATTAAGTTTTTCTAAAGCATTATAAGCTGTTTTTTTATCAGAAACCATTAAAACAACTTCTCTCCTAATATCAGATATGCCCAGCATCTCTAGCAAACGGCTTTTTACAGTTCCCTCCCTAGAAAAATCGTTCCTCCTGTCACACCACACTTCTTAGCTGTTTTTACAACCTTACTACCTAAACCGTAATTTGTAATTACGTAAATCGCTTCAAGATTGCTTTTTTCAGGAATACTAACCATTTTGTTCTATTCCTTCCTTTCGAGACTTAATTTTAAATATAAGGCCGAGCACCATAACAGTTATTACCGGCACCATGGTCACCATAGCAACTGCCCCAAATCCATCCGTCAAAACATTAGCTCCTTCCGCCGCATCGGCAACTCCTTGCGCAAAGGCCAATATAAAAGTAGCAGTCATAGGCCCTGAAGATACTGTTCCCGAATCAAAAGCCATACCTACAAACAAGGGGGGTACTATATATGATAGAACAAGGGAGATAAAATATCCTCCGAACAGATAGTGCCACAGCTGGATTTCCCGAACCAATATTTTTAATACGAACAAACCTACCGCTAAGCCAACTCCTATACACATCGTAGCTAAAACCGCTTTTCTTTTTATATATCCACTGGTAACTTCTTCAATCTGCTGGGTAAGCACGTGGGCGGATGGCTCTGCCAATATAGTTACTAGCCCAACTATAAATCCTATTATAACAACAATAAGCTTATTATCCAACAGCGTCAGCCTATGTCCTACTATAGTCCCCACTTCCATAAAGCCAGCATTAACGCCTACTAAGAACAACACTAATCCGATAAAGGAGTATAACAGCCCTTTTAAAATTCTACCCAATGCTTTATTTGATAGCTTAAAGGACTTTTTCTGAAAAATTAGTAGCAATATTACAATCGGAAGCAGTGCAATAATTACTTCCATTGATATAATAGGCACTTGTTGTATGAATGGGGCTATGATGGAATCGGTCTGCAGAAGGCTGCTCTCAATACTACCCGTCATCTCACCTGGATTTGATATTATGCCCATTATCATAACTGTAATTACAGCCCCTGTTGCAGTAATTCCCACTAATCCAAAGCTATCTTCTTCAGCGGCCTTACTATCCTTCTGAAGTGAAGACATACCGATCCCTAAAGCCAGTATAAACGGCACCGCTAAGGCTCCCGTTACAGCTCCGGCTCCATCAAAAGCTATTGCTAAAAATTCTGAAGTTATAAGCAAGCCTAGTATGAAAATAAGCAAATATATAAATGTAAAAGTCTTCTTCATTGAAATATTGTAGGCTATTCTAGCAAAACCTACAGCCAGCAAGAGTCCTATTCCAAGCGAAACTATTACGACAATGCTAACTTTAGATATCGCCCCATTTGTTACAGCCTCTACCTGTCCTCCTAAGATATGAATATCTGGCTCCGCTACTGATGCAACAAATCCTAATATTATTCCTCCAATTACCACCAATGCTATTTTGTTAGTTTTGATAAGGCTAGATCCCATTAGATTCCCAATCGGAGTAATCCCAATATCTACACCGAATAAGAATATAGATAGTCCAAAGATTATCAACAATGCTCCCAACAAAAACCTTAATAGCTGAGGGATCTCAAGAGGCACAAGTGTAAAATGAAGTATTAATACTATAGCTGTAATCGGAAATACAGACAGTAAAACCTCTTTAAATCTTTCTGCTAGTACGTTCAAAAGCCTTCTCCTCCATTTCTATGTATTTTAGTGTTTGAAAATTTTAAAAATTTATGGGCACCTCCTTTATCCCGCAAACAATGAATATATACACCATATATATTTATATTATTATGACATAAAAAAATAGCCTCATTTGAAAACACGAA
>CALGOY010000162.1 GCA_937960725.1 uncultured Bacillota bacterium | reverse complement strand
ACGTGTGCTCTTCCGATCTCTCTACGCTTACTGTAACAGATCTTAGAAGAATAGGCATACCTGCAAGGCAAATTTATACTCCAAGATGGGCTCATTGCGATAGCAATCATGCATGGGTGGAAGCATATATTGATGGCAAATGGAGATTTTTAGGAGCATGCGAGCCTGAACCAGAGCTGGATAGGGGCTGGTTTGTAGGACCTGCATCTAGAGCAATGCTGATATATACCCGTGTATTTTCTAATATAGTTGATGATGAGATTATATATAGAAGTAAGATTTTTACGGAATTAAATTTAACTAGTAATTATGCTAAAACTAAAAAGTTAACTGTAAAGGTAAAAAATACTGGTGGAAAACGAGTGAAAGTAAGGTTTGAAGTGCCAAATTATTGTGAATTATATCCAATTGCGACACTAGAAACAGACGAAAATGGTATAGTCTCTCTTACTACGGGTCTTGGCGATTTACATATCCACATAACCGACGGAGAAAAATTCATGTCGTATAAAGTAGATGTCCGCCATCAGGATATGGTTATTTTAGATTTTGCGGATGCTGTTGTTAAAGAAACGAATAATAGTACAATGAAGTTTGTCCCGCCTGCAGGGAAGCTTTATAATAAGGCTTCTGAAGATCCTGTTCACGAGTCTAGAATACAGCATTGCAATAAAGTTCGTGCAGAATATGAAAGTACTTTCATCACTGAAGAAAAAGGAAGGGAGTTAGCTAAAAATTATCCTGGTTTTCATAAGGATGTTGTTAATCTTCTAATAGAAGCAAAAGGCAATTATAAAGAGATTAAAGCTTTTTTAGATGAGGACAATGGAATACCTTTTAAATATAAAATATTGCTACTAAAATCAATAGCTACAAAAGATTTAACTGACAGTACGCGTGAGATGCTTAACGATCATCTTATTTATGCTTACCCTTATAGAGACTGGTATTATGAGGATGTTTTTGCTAGATATGTTTTAAATCCTAGAGTCCATACAGAAATGCTTTATCCATATAGAGAATTTATAAATAGCTTTTTTGATGAGGCAACTAAAAAAGCTTTTAGGGCGGATCCTCGCCGAATTTATGATTATATCAATGAGACAATTGAGGATGCGACGGAATTAGATTATAGAGCGTTAACTGCTTCAGTAAAAGGTATGCTTACACTAAAGCGAGGGTCTAAAAATTCGAAAAAAGTACTGTTTGTAGCAATTTGTCGTAGTCTTGGTATACCGGCTCGTTGTAATCCTTATGACGGGGAGCTAGAATATTATGAAAATGGTTGTTTTGTCCGTGTTGCTTCGTGTACCCCTAAAAAAACCGGAAAGTTAAAACTGGTGTGCAACGAAAAACTAGAGTATTCTAAAAATTTTTCAATTGCCCGCTTGATAAATGGTTCATACAAAACTTTATCTTATTGGAGAAGGGATAGTGATATTCCTGAATTTGAACTGGAGGAAGGATGTTATCGTATTTTGACCGGTCGAAGACTTGCTGATGGTTCCATGCTGCTTAACAGTTATTTTATAGAAATGACCGAAGGAAGCGATCTTATATATGAGGTTTCTATTCCTAAGAAAAAAAACAGTATGAAATCCAAGACTATATCAAACTATACATTCTCTACAGAAATAGGCCCAATTCCATTATCATCAGCTTTACCACAAGAATATAACATCTTAGCATATGTAGAACCTTCCAAGGAACCAACGGAGCATTTATTAAAAGAATTGCTGCAAGCTTCTCAAGAGATAAAAGATAAGGAAATAGGTATTGTGTTAGTTACCGCTACAAGAAATCAAACTCTAGAGAGAGTTTTGGCGGAATTTCCGGATCTTGTACTTATTGAGACGGAGGATACAGCTTTTGCAGAAGAGCTTCTTAATCAATTTGAGCTTCCAGGAGGAAATTATCCTGTTCAAGCTTTGATTCATAAAACCGTTGATGGATTAGACGCAATATATTATTGTTGCGGATATTGTGTAGGTTCTGTTGATTTGATGTTGAAGAGTATATAATACTATTTTATTTTGCAAAAAGGGGCTATGAAATGAGCCATGGCCTCTTTTTTGTATAGGTTGCTTGATGAATTATGAAATAAACTTATAGCTACTTAGAATTGCTTTTAAATTTTCAGTATATTAAAATAAAAATATAGAAATTAGAGGGGGATGGGAGGGCATGAGGCAGCGGTATTTAATATTAACCTATGATATAGGTACTACCGGAAACAAATGTACAGTTTTCGATGAAAGGGGCTCTGTGGTAGCTGCTGTTGTTGAAGAGTATGGCAGCTATTATCCCCAGCCGGGATGGGCTGAACAGGATCCAAAGGATTTTGTCAAAAGCGTAGTAGATGGCACTCAAAAGCTTTTAAATCAATATGAAATACTTCCAGAAGAGATAGCAGTGATAGGGCTTAGTGGACACATGAATGGATGCCTTCCTGTTGATGGGGAAGGACGGCCTTTATTTAACAACATAATCCATTCCGACGCCAGGACGGGAAAGCAGTGTGAAGATATTTTAGCTAAATTTGATGCAATAGAGGCCTATAATATTACAGGCAATCGAATAGATCCCCATTATACACTTCCAAAAATTCTTTGGTTTAAAGAGCACTATCCTGATATTTATAAGAATACTGCGTATTTTTTAAATACAAAAGATTACATATCTTATTGGCTCACTGGAAATTTAGGTATCACTGATCTATCAGACGCTTCTTTGACTTGTATGCTGGATATTAAAAAAGGAGTATGGGCTAAAGAATTTATTAAAGAGTTGGAAATTGATATAAATAAGCTTCCAAGGCTTTACCGCTCCCATGATCTGGCAGGGGGCTTGAGGAAAGAAGCAGCCGATATGTTACTTTTTACCCTATTTGATGGGAGAGCGAACTCCCCACTGGGATAAGAATACTAGGGGAGCTTTCATAGGATTTACCTTATTTCACAAAAGGGAGGATCTATTCAGGGCTGTGTACGAAGGGATTGCCTATGCCCTAAGAAGCGTGATAGATGTTTTTGAAGAGAACGGCCTGGAAGTAGAAAAGCTGACTTTAATCGGCGGCGGTGCAAAAAGCCCATTATGGAATGAAATTATGTGCAATGTCTACCGCAAACCCCTGGCTGTTCACAGCTCTCCCGGCGAAGCGACGTCTCTCGGAGCGGCTATTGCGGCTGGAGTGGGGATAGGGCTGTTTAAGGACTACAAGGAGGCAGCTAAAGCTATAAAATATAAGCGGGAGCTTACTCCTAATCCAGAGCAAGTAGAGGAATATAAAAAATACTATAAAGTCTATAAAATGATGTATCCCCAGTTAAAGCCCATATATGAAACTATTTCATATTTGTAAAAATTGCTTTATATGCAAAATAAAAATTCTGTGTTAATATAGAAATAAAAGATTGAAGAACTCATATTGTAAACGGGAGGAATTTATGCTGGATATTGTAAAACAGTTGGCTCAAGAGCTTAATATTGGCGAGAAGCAAGTGGAGAGCACCATAGATTTAATAGATCAAGGCAATACCATTCCATTTATAGCCAGATACAGAAAGGAAGCTACCGGAGGATTAGACGATTCTATATTAAGGAATCTATTTGAACGGCTGACTTATCTGCGCAATTTACAAGCTCGTCAGCAGGAAATTATCCGTTTAATAGAGGAACAGGGGAAGCTGACCGAGGAACTGGCTAATAAAATTCAATCTGCGACAACTATGACAGAGCTGGAAGATCTATACAGGCCCTATCGCCCAAAACGAAGAACTAGGGCTACTATTGCCAAGGAAAAAGGATTGGAGCCATTGGCAGAGATATTATGGGCACAAGAGCTTGTTGACGGGGATATAATTGAAATAGCCTCCCGCTATGTAAATCCTGAAAAGGAAGTCAACAGCCCAGAGGAGGCCCTGCAGGGGGCTATGGATATTGTGGCTGAAATGATATCCGATGACGCGGACCTACGTAAAATAGTCAGGGATTATACTTATGAAAATGGCACCCTTGTTACAAAGGCAGCGGTAGATGAGAGTACCGTATATGAGATGTACTACGATTATAGTGAAGCTGTCAAGCGTATCGTTCCCCACAGGGTGTTGGCTATTAACCGCGGAGAAAGGGAAAAGGTACTCAGCGTAAAGATTGATGTGGATCAGGAAGCAATATTAAACCTATTGCTTGAGCGAATAATTAAAAATGCCGACAGTATTTCTGCGCCTTTTATCCGGGAAGCAGCGGCAGATGCTTATAACAGGCTTATAGCCCCCTCTATAGAGAGGGAGATTAGAAATATACTTACTGAAAGGGCAGAAGAGCAAGCTATAAAGGTTTTTAGCAAGAATTTGAAAAGCTTACTGCTTCAACCTCCCATTAAGGGCAAGATAGTAATGGGAATAGACCCGGGATACCGAACGGGGAATAAGCTTGCCGTAGTGGATGAAACAGGGAAGGTGCTGGATACGGGAATAGTTTATATGACATTGCCCGATCATGATAAGGATAGGGCAAAAGATGAGCTGAAAGCCTTAATAGTTAAAAATAATGTAGACATAATTGCCATTGGAAATGGTACCGGATCCCGGGAAACGGAGATAGTAGTAGCAGAACTTTTAAAAGAGTTAGGGCGAAAGGTATACTACACGGTGGTAAATGAAGCTGGAGCATCGGTCTATTCAGCATCTCCCCTAGGGGCGGAGGAGTTTCCCGACTACGATGTAGCTTTGCGCAGCGCCATCTCTATTGCCCGAAGGCTTCAAGATCCCTTAGCAGAGCTAGTTAAAATAGATCCCAAATCTATTGGAGTAGGCCAGTATCAGCACGATGTTAACCAGAAAAGGCTTGCGGAAACTCTGCGGGGCGTTGTGGAAGACTGCGTTAACAGCGTAGGGGTGGATTTGAATACTGCATCTGCTTCGCTGTTGCAGTATGTAGCTGGGATTAGCAGTAAAGTTGCAAAGAATATAGTGGCATATAGGAACGAGAATGGGAAATTTACTAGCAGGGAGGAATTGCTAAAGGTAAAAGGTCTAGGTCCCAAGACTTTTCAGCAATGCGCCGGTTTCTTGAGGATTCCAGGGGCTGCGAATATACTGGACAATACCGCAGTACACCCTGAGTCCTATGAAGCCACTCTTCGGCTATTAGAGCTCAAAGGCTATAGCCTGGAGGATTTAGGAAAGGAGGGGCTTGAAAAGCTTAAGCAGGAGATAGGGAGCTGGAATGTGGATGAGCTAGCCTCTATACTGGGGATAGGGGTACCTACTCTTAAGGATATCCTTGCTGAGCTTCAAAAACCAGGGAGAGATCCGAGGGATGAGCTGCCAGCTCCTCAATTGCGCAGCGATGTGATGGATATTAAGGATTTAAAACCCAACATGGTACTGATGGGAACGGTGCGAAACGTAGTGGATTTCGGTGCTTTCGTAGATATTGGGGTCCAGCAGGATGGATTGGTACATATATCTCAAATGTCTGATAAATACGTAAGACATCCAATGGATGTGGTACAGGTAGGAGATATTGTGAAAGTGCGAGTTCTCAATGTAGATATAGAGAAAAAACGAATTTCACTTACTATGAAGGAGGAAGAGCTATGATTTTAATCAAAAATGGAAAAGTTTTAACAATGGCGGGAGAGGTTTATGAGCAGGGAGATGTGCTTATAGACGGAGATAAGATTAAAGCTGTAGGCGAAAATTTAGATGCACCGGAAGGGGCTCAGATAATTGATGCTAGAGGAATGTGGGTAATGCCGGGTATTATAGATGCCCATAGCCATATCGGAATGTGGGAGGATGGAATTGGTTTTGAAGGGGCCGATGGAAACGAAGCTACGGATCCAGTGACTCCCCATCTTAGGGCCATCGACGGCATTAATCCAGATGATAATTGTTTTAAGGAAGCTAGGGAACATGGAATTACTACGGTAGTGACAGGCCCTGGAAGTGCCAACGTTATAGGGGGACAGTTTGCTGCAATCAAGACCTATGGCCGGCGGATTGATGATATGATCGTTAAAGAGCCCTTGGCCCTTAAGGTGGCTTTTGGAGAAAATCCAAAGAGGGTATATAATGGGAAGGGAAGGGCGCCTTCTACTAGAATGGCTACGGCAGCTATTTTGAGGGAGAACTTGGTAAAAGCCCAGGAATATAAAAAGAAATTGGAAAGGGGAAAGAAAGATCCCGATAAGATGCCAGAGAGAGATCTGAAAATGGAGATATTGGTGAAGGTGCTCAACCGGGAGATTCCTATTAAAGCCCATGCCCATCGGGCTGACGACATACTGACCGCCCTTAGGATCGCCAAGGAATTTAATCTAGATATTACCATCGATCATTGTACGGAAGGGCATAAGATTGTAGATTTCCTATTGGAAGAAAATGCGAAGGTTATCGTAGGGCCGCTATTAAGCGATAGAAGCAAGGTGGAACTTAGAAATATGACCTTTAAAGCGCCCGGAATACTTTCTAAGGCAGGGGTCAAGGTAGCTATGGCGACAGATCATCCAGTAATTCCACAGCAATATCTGCCAGTGTGCGCTGCAATTGCCGTTAAAGAGGGAATGGATGAGATGGAAGCCCTAAAATCTATTACCATTAATGCTGCTGAAATTACCGGTATTGCTGATAGGGTGGGAAGCTTGGAGCCGGGCAAGGACGCTGATGTAGTAGTATACGATGGGCATCCTTTAGACATACGGTCTAAGACCGTATGGGTATTTATTAATGGGCATGCGGTGAAAAAACCAGAATAATATATTGATTTTTTTGTATTCATAGGTTATTATATCATTGACAACTAAATATCAAAAATATGACTATCCTTCGGGGCAGGGTGAAATTCCCTACCGGCGGTATAGCCCGCGAATCCTCCAAGGGAGGACCGACCCGGTGAAATTCCGGGGCCGACAGTGAAAGTCTGGATGGGAGAAGGTGGTGATCTTTATGTATTTATTTGATGATACATAGTGCCTCCGAAGAATTTCGGAGGCTTTTTTAAATGTATCTATTTTTAAATCTTAAGCATTTTTTAAATATTGAGAATTAGGAGGAGAAAGAATGTTTCAAGGGAAGATTATGAATAAAAAAATAATATCAAAACAAGTATATTCGTTGCAGGGAATTGTAAAGATTGCATTGCTGTCGGCAATTGCCGTTGTGCTAACGCTTGTTTCAATGCCAATTCCTATTTTTCCGGCATTTTTAAAGATAGATTTGGGTGATTTACCCGCATTGATAGGAGGATTTGCTTTAGGACCTGTAGCGGGCATTATTGTGGAGTTTATCAAGAACTAACGTTAGCATAGTCTTTTTCTTCACATGACGTCAAGTGCTTTCGGGAAAGTA
>CALGOY010000161.1 GCA_937960725.1 uncultured Bacillota bacterium | reverse complement strand
CCATTACCAATCCTGCCTGGCAGTGGTTTCCGGCCGCTGTTTTTATTGAAAAAAACCAACAGTGGCACATGGCTACATTCTTTTATGAATCTCTGTGGAACTTTATTGTATTTTTGTTTTTAATATTTTACAGGAAGAGAAAGAAACGGAATGGGGAGGTATTTCTCCTCTACCTAATTCTGTATTCGTGTGGGCGGATAGTTATAGAGGGATTGAGAACTGATAGCCTCTACTGGGGTCCTTTTAGGGTTTCACAGCTTCTAAGTGGTATTTTAATAGTACTAGGGACAGCTATGTTTTTTGTACGAAGAAAAAAGGAGGCTCTGAATAATAATCAGGATATTGAGGCTGATCCAAAAGCCGATATGAAGCAAGATGATGAAAAATATATGGAAGAAACAGAACAAGACAAAGAAGAAAGTGTGGATGAAGGAAATAAGGATGGGGAAAATATTAAAGAGTTAGAAAGAGGTAAAATAGAAGAGGATGAAAAATAAGAATGAGAAGCTTTATGCTTCTCGTTTTTTTTATATATGCTTGAAAATTCAAGAATGAAAAATCTACGATAGGGAAAAATACACGTAGCACTTTAAAATTATTTTTAAAGTGCCATATAACTTGGAGGTGCAATTTAATGCCTATACTGGAGATTAGCGTTATTCCCGTAGGAACAAAGGATCCTAGTTTTAGTAGTTTCGTAAGCCAAGCTTGTAAAATGGTGGAAGAGGAAGGGTTAAAGTATCAAATAACCCCTACTGGCACGATAGTTGAAGGAGATATTGATCAGATTATGAGTCTGGCTCAAAAGATGCATCAGATACCTTTTTCAATGGGTGCTAGTAGGGTGATTAGCAATATTACTATAGATGAGCGCCATGACAAGGAAACCGATATGGAGCGGCAAGTTCAAGCGGTTAAGAAAAATATGTAAAATGAATATAACAGGGAAAGGAGTGCAATATTATGGCAGAAGATAGAGATGTAGTTAGAAGAGAAGAGCGAGGAGGAAGAAGCTGGCTAGGGATAATTATAAGATTTATAGTAGCAGCTATCGTACTAATGATAACAGCTGCAGTAACCCCTGGATTTAGAGCCATGGGATTTGGTACCGCTTTGATAGCAGCTTTAATAATTGCCCTACTAGACTATGTGGTTCAAAAGATTTTCAAAATTGACGCATCGCCCTTTGGTAGAGGGTTGACTGGTTTTATCCTCTCTGCAGTAATTATCTATGTTACCCAGTTTTTTGTGCCGGATATGGACATCAACATGCTGGGAGCTATCATAGCTGCTTTAATAATTGGAATTATAGATGCTATAATTCCAGTTGACGTAATGTAATTAAACAAAAAGCATTTATAGAGAATCCCGGTTGTAAGTAGACCGGGGTTTTCATTTTGCAGATTTGCTCCAGCTTGAAAAATAATGCTCTATACTGTATAATAAAGTAAACGGTACCTGATGATACCATATATAACTTTCAGCCATTTTACAAGCATCAACCGATTTATCGGATGGGTTGTAATAAGAGGTGTGACAAATGAGCAGTGAAACGTTTTTAAATAAGGAGCACATAGAAAAGTTTATTGAAGAGGTGGTGGCCTGCGACAACATTAAGCTGGAGGAAATACCGGAGTACCGCTTATATATATCCCAGATAGAGGAATTCTTCGATAAAAAGCTAGGCAGAGGCATAGGGGAAGATGAGGATAAGAAGACCATATCTAAGACCATGATTCAAAACTATATAAAAGACGGTTTAATAATGCCTCCAGAAGGTAAATCCTATAATCGGAATCATGTAATACTATTGGCTATTATATATAACTTAAAGTCTATCCTGGCCATTAAGGATATCAAAAAGCTTCTATCCCCTATACTAAAAATTATAGATGAGGAAAATAATAGTACTAAAATCGAAAATATCTACAATAGCTATTACAAATTAAGGGAAATGGATTTTAAGCGATACCCCGATATATTGATGTCAGAGATGGAAACTGTTAAAAAATGTCTAGAAGAATATGGCATATCGGTGGAAGAATGCAGCAAGATACCGAAGCTTCTTCTAATCCTGACGCTGGTTGCCCAGTCCAATATTCGCAAACAGCTAGCTGAATATATGATTGAATCTTATTTCTCCGATGAAGATAGATAATTCAAGGGATCCTAATAAATGGATCCCTTTTTTGATTTGGCTTTGGATAAAAACTACAAAAAGCTCTTTATATAATTGTAATAAATGTAGTATCTAGATAAATTTGGCTTTAACACATTGAAAAATAGTTTTCAATACTATATAATAAGGTTAAGATATATCGATATAAACTATTCTTGATTAAACGTTTTGTGCATATATAAAACTACATTATCCTGTCTTATTTAACATCACTTCTATTGCAAAAGGGGGAAGGTCAATGGCAAAGAAACTAGTCAAATCGAGGCGATCTAATAAAAGAAAGAGATTCTATAAAGGAAATTATCTATATGTAAATTACATATATGTAACGGAACATGCCATTAACCGATATCAGGAACGGATAAAAAAAGTGAGCAGAAAGAAGGCTATTTACTCTATAGTAGAAGCGGTTAAGAGAAGTAGGCTAATTGCCCTAACTAAGTATGGGGGACGGGAGATTAGGGAAAACAGGGGCATGATTTTCGTGTGTGAGCTTAAAGAAAATTGTCTGAATGTTATTACTATTTTAATCAGCGATGTCGAACTGCGGTTTGTAAGCTGATAATTAAATCTATGTAGGACTTATTTCTTGAAAAATTTTCTGGTAATTTTGTCGATATAGTAGTATAATATATTAGTATAACATATGTAATACGTAAAAAAATTAACAGCAGAGGCGATAGATGTGAAAAACTTAACTATGTTGACGGATTTGTATCAGCTTACTATGATGTATGGCTATACAAAAGCAAAAAAAGCAGATCAAGTAGTAGCATTCGACCTATTCTTCCGAAAGAACTCGGGAGAAAGTGCATACGCAATTGCTGCAGGCTTGGAACAGGTAATCGAATATATAGAAAATATTAAATTTACCGAGGAAGATTTAGACTACTTAAGGAGTTTAAAGATATTTGACGAGGAGTTTTTAGACAGATTAAAAAATTTTAAGTTTACAGGGGATATTGATGCTGTTCCAGAAGGAACAGTAGTATTTCCCTACGAACCCCTAATCCGCGTGAAAGCTCCAATATTCGAAGCACAGCTTATAGAAACCGCTATGCTAAATATAGTTAACCACCAGACCTTAATAGCAACAAAGGCCAGCCGAATAGTTCATGCCGCACAAGGCGGAGCAGTGCTGGAGTTTGGATTAAGAAGAGCTCAAGGTCCAGATGCAGGAATTTATGGGGCAAGGGCATCTATTATAGGAGGTTGTACTGCTACTTCTAATGTGATGGCTGGTAGAATGTTTGATATTCCTGTAAGTGGAACCCATGGCCATAGCTGGGTTATGAGCTTTGATAGCGAATTGGAGGCTTTCCGGGCTTATGCGAGGGCATTTCCGGAGAATTGTCTCTTGCTAGTAGATACTTATGACACCTTAAGGAGTGGTGTCCCTAATGCTATTACTGTATTCAAGGAATTAAGAGAAAAGGGATATGAGCCCCTGGGAATCCGTTTGGATTCTGGAGATTTGGCTTATTTAAGTAAGAAAGCCAGAAAAATGCTAGATGAAGCAGGCTTCCCCAATGCTAAGATCGTTGCATCAAGCGATTTAGATGAGGAAACTATCTTGCATATAAGAGCTCAAGGGGCGGCTATTGACGTATGGGGCGTTGGTACGGCCTTGATAACTAGTAAAGATTGTCCAGCTCTAGGTGGGGTTTATAAACTGGTAGCTGAAGAAAAAGACGGAAAGATGATTCCTAAAATTAAGATCTCTGAAAATCCTGCAAAAATAACTAACCCTGGGTTTAAAAAGGTTGTGCGCCTCTACGATAAAGATACGGACAAAGCTATTGCTGATCTTATAATGTTAGACGATGAAACTATAAACGAAGAGGAGCCCTTAACCATCTTTGATCCAGTGGATACTTGGAAGCGGATGACTTTGACAAATTATAGGGTAAGGGAATTGTTGGTTCCTATATTTAGAAAAGGACGTAGGGTATATGACAGCCCTCCCCTTTTGGAAATTCAAAAGTATGCTAAAAGGGAATTGGATACCCTGTGGGACGAGTACAAGAGGATTAAGAAACCTCATATATATAAGGTAGATCTTTCAGAGCGCCTGTACAATCTAAAAAATAAGCTGCTAAGGGAATATTCATTTAAGCATAAGTAACAAAAAATCCCCTCCCAATGTGGAGGGGATTTTTTGTATAATTTTAGCAAACAAAGCCATCCAAATTCTCATATTATATAGTATTTAGGATTTTAAATTTATATAGGGGGTGCAAAGATGAGGTTTGGATTGGCTTTGTCTGGAGGAGGCCTGAGAGGAGTTGCTCATATCGGAGTATTAAAGGCTTTGGAAGAGCATGGACTAAAGCCCTATTGGATTTCTGGAGCCAGTGCAGGCAGTATAGTAGCAGGCCTTTATGCTTATGGTTATAGTCCAAAGCAGATGGAGAAATTAGCTCTAAATTTGAATAGAAGATATATTGATCCCGATATCTGTGGAATTATATATGGAGTGTTACAGCTGGCTATAGGCAAGGAACCTACAACTGATGGAATTATCAAAGGTAGATACCTGGAAAAATTTAT
>CALGOY010000160.1 GCA_937960725.1 uncultured Bacillota bacterium | reverse complement strand
CGATATGGGAAATAAAAATGCTTTGATTGAACTGTTAGAGAAATTATCTACTATAACCAGCTCATAGCCTGCATCTAATAGCTCCACACATGTATGGCTTCCAATATAGCCTGCTCCACCAGTTACCAATACTTTCATTATGCTTTCCTCCTTTTAAATCCAATCAAAGGTTCTTATTTTTTATTATTTCCTGGCACAATTTTAGGTCTTCGGGAGTGTTGACCCCATAGATCTGACTGACGTCTTCGATAGTATGGGTCTGCACATTCAGCCCTTGATTTATTAGCATCTTAGGCACATCAGTTAAATAGTATTCATTTTGTTTATTATTGTTATCTAAGCCTTTTAAGGCCTTAAACAATACTCTGCTATTAAAGACATATACCCCTACATTAACTTCTTTTATTTTAATCTGCTTTTCATCGCAATCTTTAGTTTCTATGATATTGACAAGATTGCCTTCGCTGTCACGGATGATCCGTCCGTAATCTGGGGGATTGTCTACAAAGGCTGTCAGGACAGTACAAGCTGCTCCAGAATTTTTATGTACCGCCACCATATTTTGATAAGTTGCCTTTTCAATAAGGGGCATATCCCCATATAATACTAATACATCCCCATCATAGTCTTCAAAGTAAGGCTCTGCTACCATAACAGCATGCCCAGTTCCCAGCTGCTCCTCCTGAACTACAAATCTATAATCCCCTTTTAAACTGTCCATCACCATTTCTCTTTTATATCCCACTACGATAAAAGTGTCCTTTTCTGGGATAAAATCGATATGCTCAAGGACATAATCAATCAGGCTCTTATTGAATATTTTAGTAAGCACCTTCGGTCTATTGACTGCCTCTGAGTTTAGCCTCGTGCCTTTTCCTGCTGCCAATACTATTGCTCTCATCTTTATAACACCTCTATCTCTTCACGATCTTTTCTAATTCCAGTATCTTGTTTAATTATCCTGCCCGGATAACCTAGCTCTGCCACCGCATTGATAATTCTATCGCAATCTTCATCATAAGCATAGACATAGGCACAGCCTCCGCCGCCAGAGCCGTTGATTTTGCCACCCAAAGCTCCGTTTTGATATGTAGAAATATCCAGGCCGTCCCTTAAGTTTACGTGGTGGGCTTTAAGCAGTTTGCCGAAATCTTCAGGGCTGAAATGGTCTCCCTTAAGCATTGCTTCCCCTTCTTTTAATATCCTATAGTTATCAATGCTGGCCATTACTTTTGTCCTTTGGTTTTCATCTAGGATATCTAGATATTTAATATTTTGTTCATCGGCTATAAAATCCTTTATGCTGTTAATGCCCTTTTGCTCTAACTTTTTTAAGGCCTCTATTACAGGGGTTTTAGCCCTTGATAGCACCCTAATAGTATTTCTCGAATTTTAATACGGATAAGCTGATCAGTCCGTTCACTGATAACAGCACTAAACCTCAAATCAATTGCCGAGGCAATAACTTCTAATCCTAGATAATCCTGATGTTCTCCAAATAAGCAGATGCGACTTGGAGTTGAAACATATACCTTTCTTTTCATTTCGTGACCTTCCCCTCAAATAAAATCCCATAAAAAAATTATCTAAACCCTACTCTTCTATTATAAAGGATTCCCGTCATATTTCAATCTATATTCCAGATAGTATTTCAATACGAAAAAATAGCAGTTGCTAGACTTTTCATATTATATGGGTTCAGCTTTATCGGGAATCATGATTGGAACTATATCCGAGCGCTGGGGTTGGAATGGAATTTTGGTTATATGGAGTAAAAAAATAGCTTACCTTAGCGGTAAGCTATTTTTCCTAGAGTCGTTCGGCAAACTTTCTTCCGAATTCCCTGCATCTATTTAGAGCATCTTCATCTGGATTCCATAGCTCCTTTATGCCATCGTCTACAATCTCCATGCCGGCTTTTTCCAGCTCTTCTGTAATCAGCTTGACATTCTCGCCGCTCCAGCCGTAAGAGCCAAAAGCAGCAGCTTTTTTATTTTTGAACTTCATTCCCCTTATCATCTCGAGAATTCCTGCTACTGAGTATAAAATACCTCTGTTTATGGTCGGCGAGCCTACCAGTATCGCTTTTGACTTAAAGACCTCCACAAGAATGTCGTTCTTATCAATCCTAGAGCTGTTATACAGTTTAACTACTATATTATCATCAACCGATTTAATACCCTCTGCTATGGCTTCAGCCATTCTCCTCGTGCCCTGCCACATGGTATCATAAACGATAGTTACTTGATTTTCCTGATAGCTGTTCGCCCATTCTAAATATTTGTTAACAATCTGAGTCGGATTATCTCTCCATATAATTCCGTGGCTAGGGCAAATCATATCTATTGGCAAATTCATATCCAATACTTCTTTAATTTTTTTAGTAACGAGGTCGCTGAAAGGAGTTAATATATTGGCATAATATTTCAGTGCTTCCTGATATAGCTCAGCATTATCAACCCTATCGTTAAACATCTCCTCGGAAGCATAATGCTGCCCGAAAGCGTCATTGCTAAATAAAATGTTCTCTCCTGTCATATATGTGAACATAGTATCAGGCCAGTGGAGCATCCTCGCTTCTATGAATATAAGCTTGCTTTCACCGATATCAAGAGCATCTCCCGTCTTTACCTCTACAAAATTCCAATCTTTATGGTAATGGCCTTTTATGGATTCTATTGCGTTTTTAGTACAATAAATCGGTGTATCCGGTATCTCTTCCATCAACTTTGGCAGGGCACCGCTATGATCTATTTCTCCATGATTGATTATAATATAATCAATCTCGTTTAAATCTATCTCTTTTTTAAGCTTGTCTACAAATTCCTTATCATAGGGTTTCCATACGGTATCTATAAGTACGGTTTTTTCATCCCTAATTAAGTATGAATTATAGGACGAACCTCTGTGGACCGAATATTCATCCCCATGAAAGCGGGTAAGCTCCCAGTCGATCTTCCCAACCCAGGTGACTTTATCGCTTATTTTATAGGACATAATAGCACCTCCAAAAATTTTTCAGTACGCTATATTTTCTCTATCAGCCGCAATATAGTTTTCCCATTTTCCCAATTGAAGTTGCGCTATTCAATTATTTTTATATTGCAGCTTTGTCCATTTATTATTCATTATAGCTCCATCCATTCCCATCCTTCATCGTTATGATAAATCATTTGTTTCGTCATGCCGCCATCAATAGTAATGTTTTGTCCTGTAATAAAATCATTGTCTTCATGACACAAAAACATTACTGCCCGGGCTATATCCTCTGGTACTCCGACCCGACCAGCTGGATGCTGCCTCATATCGGCCTCGGTATGATTGGGGATATAATTCTCATCATAATATCTACCCGTATCAATCCAGCCAGGGGATATGCAATTTACTCTGACTTTACCGGCTAAGCTGACCGATAGGGCATGGGTTAAGGCCAAAATACCGCCTTTAGCAGCAGTGTAGCTTTCAGTATCCGGCTGGGACATCATAGCTCTAGTAGAGGAGATATTGACTATGGAAGCTCCCTTGTTAAAATGGGGTAAAAACAACATCGAAAGCATATAGGGAGCTGATACTCCCACCCGAAGAACATAATTAAAATCTTCATAGCTGCATTGGCTTAAGATTCCCTTCTTGCTTATACAAGCATTGTTTATGAGAAAATCAACCTTCCCGTATTCTTTAACCACTTCTGCTACAAAGCTTCGTAAAGTGGCTTCTTCCCCTATATCTCCATGGAAAAATAGGCATTCGGCTCCTTTATTAATATCCACAAACGCTATCTTAGAACCGGCCTTGGCAAACTCTCTTGTAAGACATCTGCCGATTCCAAGAGCTCCGCCTGTAATTACGCATACTTTATTGGCAAAAAATTTTGTCTTACCAATTCCATCTCCATTCCAGCTCACAACAATTCTCCTCCTTCTTGTTTTATAAATTTTATTTATTTTATATATAACCTTTTTTCTTATCTTTTTCCCAAAAAATAACCTATTAAATCATAATGTTCAATTTTATAATGATATTATACAAATAGATAAGATGACTTTTTCCAAGTATTAGTATATAATTATATACAGATTGATATGCTGCATCAGATATAATATATGCCCACCATACAACATATCTTTAAGTATCCGATTAGCATCATCATAATTTAAAAAATATTAGAAAAATAAAATAATATTTGGGGGGTTGAAAATGTCCGAAATACCCGCTTATAAAGATCAAAGCTTAAGCTTTGAAGAGAGGGCTAAGGATCTGGTCTCTCGGATGACCTTAGAAGAAAAAGTATCACAGATGCTATTTAACTCTCCTGCCATTCCCAGATTAGGCATACCCGCCTATAACTGGTGGAACGAAGCTCTCCATGGAGTTGCCAGAGCTGGCGTTGCCACGGTATTTCCTCAGGCCATAGCGCTGGCTGCTACTTTCGATGAAGATCTGGTTTATAAAGTAGCCGATATAATTTCCACCGAAGCTAGGGCCAAGTATCACGAATTCCAAAGAAAAGGAGATCATGGAATCTACAAGGGCTTAACCTTCTGGTCGCCTAATATCAACATTTTTAGAGATCCCAGATGGGGCAGGGGTCATGAAACTTATGGTGAGGATCCATATTTAACAGCTAGATTGGGAATCGCATTTATCAAGGGAATGCAAGGAGATCATCCCAAATATCTAAAAACTGCTGCCTGCGTAAAGCATTACGCTGTACATAGCGGACCTGAAGAAGAAAGGCATAGCTTTAATGCAGTGGTATCTGAAAAAGACTTGAGAGAAACTTATTTGCCAGCGTTCAAAGAATGTATCGAGGAAGCAGACGTAGCTGGAGTAATGGGAGCATACAATAGGACTAACGGCGAACCCTGCTGTGGAAGCAAAACCCTCCTGAAAGATATTCTTAGGGATGAATGGGGATTTAAAGGCTACGTAACTTCTGATTGTTGGGCTATAAAGGATTTCCATGAAAAT